>NZ_LSBQ01000031.1:0-16834 GCF_001577655.1 Idiomarina sp. T82-3
ACGAGTTGGCGTGTCATACTCAACGTGTGAAGTTGAGATGGTGATACCACGCTCTTTCTCTTCTGGCGCGTTATCGATGGCTGCGAAGTCTTTCGCCGCGCCACCATAGACTTTTGCTAATACAGTAGTAATAGCAGCAGTCAAAGTAGTTTTACCGTGGTCAACGTGACCGATGGTGCCGACGTTTACGTGCGGCTTCGAACGTTCAAATTTTTCTTTAGACATGATAGTTCCTCAAACTTAAGTTAAAAGCCCGGTCTCGCAAAAAACCGGACCAGACCTTACTTATTTAGCGTTACGCTCAGCCATCACTTTTTCAGCGATGTTGTTAGGTGCTTCAGCATACTTCAAGAATTCCATTGAGTACGATGCACGACCTTGAGTTTGTGAACGCAAGTCAGTCGCGTAACCGAACATTTCTGACAATGGAACTTGAGCATTAACTGCTTTCAAGCCACCTGGTGCCTCTTCCATACCTTCGATAAGACCACGACGGCGGTTAAGGTCACCGACAACATCACCCATTGACTCTTCTGGAGTGATAACTTCAACTTTCATCATTGGCTCAAGCAATACAGGTTGCGCTTGCAATGCACCCTTTTTGAAAGCCATGCTACCGGCGATTTTAAACGCCATCTCTGATGAGTCAACATCGTGGTAAGAACCGTCGTACAAGGTTGCCTTAACACCCAATACTGGGTAGCCAGCAAGAACACCTTGTTCCATCTGCTCTTTGATACCACGGTCTACCGCAGGAATGTATTCCTTAGGTACCACACCACCAACGATTTCGTTTACGAATTGGTAAGTGATGTCATCACCGTTTTCATCTTCTTCAATCGCCATTGGCTCAAGCTTCAGCCATACGTGACCGAATTGACCACGACCACCTGATTGACGAACGAATTTGCCTTCGACTTCAACCGCGTTACGGATTGCTTCACGGTATGCAACCTGAGGCTGACCAACGTTACATTCAACTTTGAATTCACGCTTCATACGGTCAACGATGATATCAAGGTGAAGCTCACCCATACCAGAGATGATAGTTTGACCTGACTCTTCATCCGTTTTAACGCGGAATGATGGATCTTCTGCGGCCAACTTACCAAGGGCAATACCCATTTTCTCTTGGTCGGCTTTAGTTTTCGGTTCTACTGCAACAGAAATAACCGGTTCTGGGAATTCCATACGCTCAAGAATAATCTTGTTGCTTGGATCACACAGCGTGTCACCGGTTGTCACGTCTTTAAGACCAATCAAGGCCGCGATGTCGCCCGCGCGCACTTCTTTGATCTCTTCACGGCTGTTTGAGTGCATCTGAACCATACGTCCAACGCGCTCTTTCTTGTTCTTAACTGGGTTAACAACACCGTCACCCTGATTAAGTACACCGGAGTATACGCGAACGAACGTCAGTGTACCCACGAACGGGTCAGTCGCGATTTTAAACGCAAGTGCTGAGAACGGCTCGTCGTCAGAAGACTTACGAACACCTTCAGACTCGTCATCAAGGATACCTGTAATAGGCTTAACTTCTGTCGGTGACGGAAGATACTCGATGACCGCGTCAAGCACTGCTTGAACACCTTTGTTTTTGAACGCTGAACCAGCAGCAACCAAGCAGATCTCGTTCGCCAACGTGCGTGCGCGAAGACCTTGTTTGATTTCTGCTTCAGTCAACTCACCTTCTTCAAGGTATTTGTTCATCAACTCTTCGTTAGCTTCAGCCGCAGCTTCAACCAAGTTGTTGTGATGTTCTTCACACTCGTCAACCATGTCAGCAGGGATATCTTCATATGTGAATGAAGTACCCATGTCTTCATCGTTCCAGTTGATGAACTTCATTTTGATCAAATCAACCACGCCGCGGAAGTTGTCTTCTGCGCCTACAGGCAGTTGCATTGGCACTGCTTCTGCATTCAAGCGGGTTTTCATTTGATGAACAACTGACAAGAAGTCCGCACCTGCACGGTCCATCTTGTTCACGAATACCATACGTGGTACTTCGTATTTGTTCGCCTGACGCCATACAGTTTCAGTCTGAGGCTGAACACCTGATGAAGCACACAATACGACGACTGCACCGTCAAGAACACGTAATGAACGCTCTACCTCAATGGTAAAGTCAACGTGTCCGGGAGTATCGATGATATTGATACGATGCTCAGGGAACTGTTTGTCCATACCTTGCCAGAAACATGTCGTTGCGGCAGAGGTGATGGTGATACCACGTTCCTGCTCCTGTTCCATCCAGTCCATGGTAGCTGCACCATCGTGCACCTCACCAATCTTGTGAGACAGGCCAGTGTAGAACAACACACGTTCAGTGGTGGTTGTTTTACCAGCGTCTACGTGAGCGCAGATACCAATATTACGATAGCGCTCAATGGAAGTTTTACGAGCCACAATAAACTCCTTAGTCGGTTAACTGTGAAATTACCAGCGATAGTGAGCAAACGCTTTGTTTGCTTCAGCCATGCGGTGAACGTCTTCACGTTTCTTCACAGCAGACCCTTTGTTTTCAGATGCGTCTAGCATTTCTGCTGCCAAACGCTGCGACATTGATTTTTCACCACGGGTGCGCGCTGCATCAACTAACCAGCGCATTGCCAGTGCATTACGACGCACAGGACGTACTTCGACCGGAACCTGATAGGTTGAACCACCTACGCGACGAGATTTAACCTCGACGGTTGGGCGAACGTTATCAAGCGCATTCTCGAAGATGTCTAAGTGGTCTTTACCAGATTTCTCAGCAAGAATGTCTAGTGCACCGTAGATAATCTTTTCAGCGACTGCTTTTTTGCCGTCTACCATGACGACATTGATAAATTTGGCCAACAACTCTGATCCGAACTTAGGATCTGGAAGGATTTTACGTTGACCTATGACGCGTCTTCTTGGCATCTCAATATTCTCCGATTAATTCAGGGTATTCCCCAAAACGTACAAACAGTTTGGCCTTACTAACGGAGAACCGTTAAGATTTAGGCCGCTTCGCGCCGTATTTAGAACGGCCTTGTTTACGATCGTTTACACCTGAACAGTCAAGTGCGCCACGAACGGTGTGATAACGAACACCTGGCAAGTCTTTTACACGACCGCCACGGATCAATACAACCGAGTGCTCTTGCAAGTTGTGGCCTTCGCCACCGATGTACGAAGATACTTCGTAACCGTTAGTAAGACGCACACGACACACTTTACGCATCGCCGAGTTCGGCTTCTTTGGGGTTGTTGTGTAAACACGGGTACAAACACCGCGTTTTTGAGGGCACGCTTCAAGAGCCGGAACGTTGCTTTTCACAACGGGCTTTTGACGGCCTTTACGCACCAGCTGGTTAACTGTTGCCATTAAATACTCCTAGTTTTGTTGATGTCGCTTACACCAGTGAAAAATCACTTGGTTTCTGACCAATAAATGGACCAGATCCCGAAATTCGGGAGCGGGAATTTTAATGGTCATATTTTCACCTGTCAAGGCTATATAAGAAAGCCGGCACTCAATGAGTACCGGCTTAATCGCTGAGCGAGGGTTTAATCGAGTGAATTACTCAGATGTAGACCCACTGTCACCGCCTGCATTTAGCGCATCGGCCAACTGCTGTTCGGCTTCTTCAGCTGTCATCTTAGGTGCTGTATCTTCGACTTCAAGCTCTGCTTGACGACGCTCCATACGCTCCTTGTGGTACGAATAACCAGTACCGGCAGGAATTAGGCGACCTACTATGACGTTTTCTTTCAAGCCACGTAAGGTATCTTTGCGTCCCGCAACAGCGGCTTCAGTAAGCACGCGTGTTGTTTCCTGGAACGATGCCGCTGAAATAAATGATTCAGTCGACAATGATGCCTTCGTAATACCCAACAACTGACGCTCGAAGGTAGCTGGCTGTTTGCCTTCAGCTTCTGCTTTCGCGTTGGCTGCTAGCACTTCTGCCATTTCTACCATCTCGCCCTCAAGCAAGTTGGTATCGTTGGCGCGCAAGATAAGCGCTTTACGTAGCATTTGACGAACGATAGTTTCAATATGCTTATCGTTAATCTTAACACCTTGTAAACGGTAGACTTCTTGTACTTCGTTAACGATGTAGTTAGCTACTGCGCTAACGCCACGTAGACGCAAGATGTCATGCGGTGCTTCTGGACCATCGGCGATTACCTCACCTTTTTGGACCTGTTCACCTTCAAACACGTTCAGCTGACGCCATTTCGGAATCATCTCTTCGTGCTGATCAGTACCGTCGTTTGGCGTGATGATTAGGCGACGTTTTCCTTTAGTTTCTTTACCAAAGGATACGGTACCTGTTTTCTCTGCCAAAATTGCAGGCTCTTTCGGGCGACGTGCTTCGAACAAGTCGGCAACGCGTGGAAGACCACCCGTGATGTCGCGCGTTTTCGAACCTTCTTGCGGGATACGAGCGACCGTATCACCCACTTTAACTTCAGCGTTATCTTCAAGGTTAATGATCGCGTTACCTGGCAAGAAGTACTGTGCAGGAATGTCTGTACCCGCGATGTTTACATCATTGCCTTGGCCGTCGACCAATTTAACCATTGGACGCATGTCTTTACCGGCGCTCGTACGCTGACCTGTTTCCAGTACAACGATACTTGATAAACCGGTGAGTTCGTCGGTTTGACGGGTCATAGTAACACCATCAATCAGGTCAACGAACTTCAAGCGACCTTCTACCTCAGTGATGATTGGGTGCGTATGCGGGTCCCAGTTTGCAACGGTTTCGCCGCCGTCTACACTGTCGCCTTCGCCTTTCTTCAACACCGCACCATAAGGTACTTTGTAACGCTCGCGCTCACGACCAAACTCGTCGATAAGCGTTAATTCAGTTGAACGTGAAGTAATCACCGGTTGATTGTCGCTGTTAACAACCCATTTCGCGTTGTGTAGCTTCAAGGTACCTGGATTCTTCACCTGAATGTTGTTTTCTGCTGTCGCACGTGATGCCGCACCACCGATGTGGAAGGTACGCATCGTCAACTGTGTACCAGGTTCACCGATTGACTGCGCAGCGATTACACCGACGGCCTCACCTTGGTTAACCATGTGGCCACGCGCCAAGTCACGACCATAACAGTGTGCACAGACACCGAAGTCAGTATCACACGTAATAACAGAGCGAACTTTAACTTCGTCGATTGAGTTCTCTTCGAGAACGTCACAGTTCTTTTCGTCGAGCAGCGTGTTACGTGGTAATAGCACGTCTTTATCGCTGCCTGGTTGCATGACGTCTTCACATAAAACACGACCTAATACACGCTCGCGCAGTGGTTCTACAACATCACCACCTTCGATCAACGGCTTCATGTACAAGCCATCGTGTGTACCACAGTCTTCTTCCATGATAACCACGTCTTGTGAAACGTCGACCAGACGACGTGTCAGATAACCTGAGTTCGCTGTCTTCAATGCCGTATCGGCCAAACCTTTACGTGCACCGTGAGTCGAGATGAAGTACTGAAGTACGTTCAAACCTTCACGGAAGTTCGCAACGATTGGTGTTTCGATGATTGAGCCATCCGGCTTAGCCATCAGACCACGCATACCGGCCAACTGACGGATCTGTGCGGGGCTACCACGAGCGCCTGAGTCCGCCATCATAAAGATCGAGTTGAACGACGCTTGTTCTTCGTCCTCACCCTCTTTGTTCTTGACGACTTCTTTCGACAGGTTTTCCATCATCGCCTTCGAGACTTTCTCGTTAGCGGTTGACCAGATATCGATAACTTTGTTGTATTTTTCGCCTGCGGTTACCAAACCCGATTCGAACTGCTCTTGAATCTCAGCGACTTCTTCTTCCGCGGCGGCAACGATTTCTTTCTTCGCTTCAGGAATCACCATGTCGTTAATACCGACAGACGCACCAGAAATCATCGCGTAATGGAAACCGGTATACATCACTTGGTCAGCGAATACGACCGTCTCTTTCAAACCGATATCGCGATACGCTTGATTAAGCATACGCGCGATAGGCTTTTTACCCATTGGCTGATCGATCAGCTCAAATGGTAAGCCCTCTGGCATGATCAGTGACAAAATCGCACGACCTACAGTGGTGTCACGCAACATCAAGCGTTTTTCACGGGTGCCATCTTCATGGATAATTGTATCCGCGATACGCACTTTAATACGCGTGTGCAATTCGACTGCACCGCTACGATAGGCTTTCTCGACCTCTTTAGGGTTCTTGAATGCCATACCTTCGCCTTTGCCGTTGATTTTCTCTTTGGTCATGTAATAAAGACCTAAGACAACGTCTTGTGATGGAACGATGATCGGGTCACCGCTCGCAGGCGATAGTACGTTATTGGTTGACATCATCAACGCACGCGCTTCGAGCTGCGCTTCAAGCGTCAATGGCAAATGAACCGCCATTTGGTCGCCGTCAAAGTCAGCGTTATAAGCCGCACACACCAATGGGTGTAGCTGAATCGCTTTACCTTCGATGAGGACCGGTTCAAAAGCTTGGATACCCAAACGGTGAAGTGTTGGCGCACGGTTCAATAACACCGGGTGCTCTTTGATCACTTCATCCAAGATATCCCAAACTTCTGCGGTTTCACGCTCAACCATTTTCTTAGCCGCTTTGATGGTGGTCGCTAAACCACGACGCTCAAGCTTGCCGTAGATAAATGGTTTAAATAATTCGAGTGCCATCTTCTTAGGCAGACCACACTGGTGCAAACGTAGTTTAGGACCTACGGTGATAACCGAACGACCTGAATAGTCAACACGTTTACCCAGAAGGTTCTGACGGAAACGACCCTGCTTACCTTTGATCATGTCAGCAAGCGATTTCAGAGGACGTTTATTAGAACCTGTGATCGCACGACCACGGCGACCGTTGTCTAACAACGCATCAACCGCTTCTTGCAACATACGTTTTTCGTTGCGAACGATGATGTCTGGTGCGGCTAAGTCAAGTAGACGCTTAAGACGGTTGTTACGGTTAATGACACGACGGTATAGGTCGTTCAAGTCTGATGTTGCGAAGCGGCCGCCATCAAGTGGTACCAATGGACGCAAGTCAGGTGGCAACACCGGCAATACGCGCAAGATCATCCACTCAGGTTTGTTTCCTGACATCTGGAAAGATTCAAGCAACTTCAGACGTTTACTGATCTTCTTACGCTTAGTTTCAGAGTTTGTCTCTGGTAACTCTTCACGCAGTTGCTGGATATCACCATCGATATCGATAGTGCGCAGCAAATCAAGTATACCTTCCGCACCCATTTTCGCATCGAACTCATCGCCGTGCTCTTCGAGTGCATCAAGGTACTCTTCTTCAGTCAAGATTTGATAACGCTCTAACGTCGTCAAACCAGGCTCAGTCACAACATATGATTCGAAGTACAACACGCGCTCAATGTCGCGCAATGTCATATCAAGCATCAAGCCAATGCGTGAGGGCAATGATTTCAAGAACCAAATGTGCGCCACTGGGCTCGCTAATTCGATATGGCCCATACGCTCACGGCGAACTTTGGTCAAAGTAACTTCTACGCCACACTTCTCGCAGATAACACCACGGTGCTTTAGGCGCTTATACTTGCCGCAAAGACACTCGTAATCCTTAACTGGACCAAAGATACGCGCACAGAAAAGACCATCACGTTCAGGTTTGAACGTACGATAGTTAATGGTTTCCGGCTTTTTAACTTCACCATATGACCAACTACGGATCATGTCTGGTGACGCTAACGCAATACGAATTCCATCAAATTCTTCTGATTGGTTAGCCGGTTTTAAAAACTTAAGCAAGTCTTTCACGATTTATCTCCTGTCGGAGTTCAACCACGGGGAGTGCAAGCACTCCCCAAATTCAATAACAAAAAGCTCGATTAGCCTTCTTCCAACTCGATATTAATACCGAGTGAACGGATTTCCTTCAGCAATACGTTGAAGGATTCAGGCATACCCGCTTCCATCTGCAAGTTGTTATCCACGATGTTCTTGTACATCTTCGTACGACCATTTACGTCGTCCGACTTAACGGTCAACATTTCTTGCAAGGTGTAAGCTGCGCCGTAAGCTTCGAGGGCCCATACTTCCATCTCACCGAAGCGCTGACCACCGAACTGAGCTTTACCACCCAGCGGCTGTTGCGTAACCAAGCTATAAGAACCGGTTGAACGTGCGTGCATCTTATCGTCGACCAAGTGGTTCAGTTTCAGCATGTACATATAACCAACAGTTACATCACGCTCAAAACGCTCACCTGTGCGACCATCAATCAACGGAATCTGACCTGATTCAGGGATATCCGCTAATTTAAGAAGCGCTTTAATCTCTTCTTCAACTGCACCGTCAAATGCCGGAGTTGCTGTCGGTAGACCTGCACGTAAGTTGCCTGCTAGACGAAGTACTTCGTCATCACTGAACTCGGCTAAATCTACTTTCTGGCGTCCTTCACCCAAGTCATAAACCTGTTGGATAAAGTCACGTAACTCGGCCATTGCGCGTTGCGCTTTCAACATCTTGTCGATCTTGGTACCGATACCACGAGCTGCCATACCTAAATGGGTCTCAAGGATCTGACCAATGTTCATCCGCGATGGTACACCCAACGGGTTTAGTACGATATCGACCGGATTACCCTCTTCATCATGAGGCATATCTTCGTTCGGGATGATAGTCGAGATAACACCTTTGTTACCGTGACGACCCGCTAATTTGTCACCCGGTTGAATGCGACGACGTACAGCGAGGTAGACCTTAACAATCTTAAGGACACCCGGTGCTAAGTCATCACCTTGGGTAATCTTGCGGCGTTTCATCTCAAACTTCTGATCGAAATCTTCACGCGTCTGTTGATATTGCTCAGCGATCTGCTCAAGTTGCTCCTGAGCACTCTCGTCTGCCAGACCTTGTGTTAACCAGTTTGAACGATCCATGCTTGCCAGCTTGGCTTCGTCAAAACCGTTGTTCAATAACAGACTACGTGCGCGGCCATAAATGCCATCTTCGAGGATCTTGAACTCTTCGGTTAAATCTTTCTTAACCTTAGCCAATTGCATCTCTTCGATAGCGACTGCACGTTTATCTTTTTCAACACCGTCGCGGGTGAATACTTGAACGTCTATTACCGTGCCGTTCACACCGTTAGGTACGCGCAGAGAGCTATCTTTAACATCAGACGCTTTCTCACCAAAGATTGCACGCAAAAGTTTTTCTTCTGGCGTTAATTGGGTTTCGCCTTTAGGTGTTACTTTACCTACGAGGATGTCGCCGCCTTTAACTTCAGCACCCACGTAAACAACACCGGCTTCATCCAATTTACCCAACGCAGACTCGCCGACGTTCGGGATATCACTCGTAATTTCTTCCGCACCCAACTTGGTATCACGCGCTACACAGTTCAATTCTTGAATGTGAATCGTGGTCAAACGGTCCTCTTGAGCAACACGCTCAGAAAGAAGAATCGAATCCTCAAAGTTATAACCATTCCATGGCATAAATGCCACGCGAAGGTTTTGACCTAAAGCGAGTTCACCTAAGTCAGTCGATGGACCGTCTGCTAACACATCACCACGCATTACCGGTTCGCCAAGACGTACCGTTGGCTTTTGGTTAATACATGTGTTCTGGTTCGAACGCTTGTATTTGGTTAAGTTGTAAATGTCGATACCTGCTTCACCCGGTACCATCTCTTCCTCATTTACCTTAACAACGATACGCGCAGCATCGACGTAATCTACAACACCGCCGCGTTTAGCGACGATAGTAACGCCTGAATCAACCGCAATCGTACGCTCAATGCCGGTACCTACTAACGGCTTATCAGCCCGTAGCGTTGGTACGGCTTGACGTTGCATGTTCGAGCCCATCAAGGCACGGTTAGCATCATCGTGTTCTAAGAACGGGATCATACTTGCCGCAATCGATACGATCTGCTGTGGCGCAACGTCCATGAACTGAACTTGTTCACGGTTCATCAAGGTGAATTCGTTTTTATGACGGCACGGTACGAGATCGTCAACGAGCTCACCTTGGTCGTTCAACGCAACGTTAGCCTGAGCGATTACGTAGTTACCTTCTTCGATTGCAGAGAGGTATTCAACCTCATCGGTCACGACACCGTTTTCAATCCGACGATAAGGCGTCTCTAGGAAGCCATATTCATTAGTGCGTGCGAAGGTCGACAACGAGTTAATCAAACCGATGTTTGGACCTTCAGGCGTTTCGATTGGGCATAGACGACCGTAGTGAGTTGGATGTACGTCACGTACTTCGAAGCCCGCTCGTTCACGCGTCAAACCACCTGGACCTAAAGCAGAAATACGACGCTTGTGCGTTACTTCTGACAATGGGTTGTTCTGGTCCATGAACTGTGACAATTGGCTTGAGCCAAAGAACTCTTTAACCGCAGCACTGATAGGTTTTGCGTTTATCAAATCTTGCGGCATTGTATTGTCAAGATCACCTAATGAAAGACGCTCTTTCACCGCGCGTTCAACACGTACCAAACCAACACGGAATTGGTTTTCTGCCATTTCACCGACTGAACGGATACGGCGGTTACCCAAGTGATCGATATCGTCAACCTCGTCAAGACCGTTACGGATCTCGATGAGCTTTTTCATGACGTCAATAATATCTTCGTTGGTCAGGGTGTTTTTCCCTGATAAGTCTTCGCGACCTAAACGACGATTGAATTTCATTCGACCAACAGTCGATAAGTCGTAACGTTCTTCGCTAAAGAACAGGTTATCGAAGAGTGCTTCGGCAGCTTCTCGCGTGGGCGGCTCACCTGGACGCATCATGCGATAGATTTCGACCAATGCCTCGAGGCGATTGGTGGTTGAATCAACGCGTAATGTTTCGCTCATGTAAGGACCATGATCGAGATCGTTGACGAATAGTGTCTCGATCTTCTTCACGCCCGCTTCGCTTAAATTAGCGATAAGCTCAAGTGTTAATTCATCGTTCGCATTTGCGACAACTTCGCCGGTTTCCTTGCTGACATAGTCTTTGGCAAGCACTTTGCCGACCATGTATTCAACAGGCACTTCTAGCTCTTTCATCTCCGACTTTTCTAATTGACGGATATGACGAGCCGTTACACGACGACCTTTCTCAACAACGATTTCGCCGTTGCTGTCTTTAATATCGAACTTAGCAGTCTCACCACGAAGACGTTCTGGCACCAACTGCATCTTAACTTTGGTTTTCAGAATTTCGAAATACGTCGTCTCGAAGAACATCTCAAGGATTTCTTCGGTGGTGTACTCTAATGCACGCAAGATGATCGACGCAGGTAACTTGCGACGACGGTCAATACGTACGAATACGTTGTCTTTAGGATCGAATTCAAAATCGAGCCAAGAACCACGGTAAGGAATAACACGCGCGTTATACAGGACTTTACCTGACGAGTGTGATTTACCTTTATCATGATCAAAGAACACGCCTGGCGAACGGTGTAACTGAGAGACAATCACACGCTCGGTACCATTGATGACAAAAGTACCGTTTTCTGTCATCAATGGGATCTCGCCCATGTAGACTTCTTGCTCTTTGATGTCCTTAACTGTGCCAGCAGCCGCTTCTTTATCAAACAACACTAAGCGAAGTTTAACGCGCAGCGGTGCAGAGTAAGTGATGCCGCGGATTTGACATTCTTCAACATCGAAAGCCGGCTCACCTAAGTGGTAACTGACGTACTGCAGTTCCGCATTACCGGAATAGCTGGCAATCGGAAAGACCGAACGGAAAGCCGCTTCAAGGCCATTATTAGCCTCTGGATCGACTTCAATAAATTTTTTGAATGAATCAAGCTGCATTGACAGCAAGTAAGGCACTTCTAAGACCTGAGGTCTTTTACCAAAGTCCTTACGAATACGTTTTTTCTCTGAGTAGGAGTACGCCATGGGGTTCCTCAGCTAGCTGATTGATGACCCTAACCAACGAGTGGTTCGATGGTTAAAAACAGATAACAAAAATCTGTCGTTCCCGTTTTATTTTTTCACGCGACTGCAACGAAATACGGGCAAAAATCGTACAAGCGTTAAAGCGCGAAAAGGCTGGTGGTTATTTAACCACCAGCCTATGGCCCTTAGGCCAGATTTCGTGCAACAGTTGAATTACTTAACTTCAACTTCCGCACCAGCTTCTTCAAGCTGCTTCTTCAACTCTTCAGCGTCGTCTTTGCTGATGCCTTCTTTAACAGCAACAGGTGCAGACTCAACCATAGCTTTAGCTTCTTTCAAGCCAAGGCCAGTTGCGCCGCGAACAGCTTTGATAGCTGCAACTTTGTTGCTACCAGCGCCTTTCAAGATAACGTCGAATTCAGTTTGCTCTTCAGCTGCTGCTTCGCCGCCAGCCGCTGGGCCAGCTGCTACTGCTACTGCTGCAGATGCGTCAACGCCGAATTTTTCTTCAGCTGCTTCGATCAACTCTACCAATTCCATTACTGGCATTTCAGCGATCGCGTTTAAGATATCTTCTTTAGTCAGAGCCATTACTCTAAACTCCTGGGTTGATAATTACAAAAAACGGTTTTAAAACCAACGATTTATTTAGCGTCTTTAATTGCTGCCAACGTACGCACGAACTTAGCAGGTACTTCGTTAACTGTTTTAACGAATTTGCTAACCGGTGCTTTGAAGGTGGCGAGCAATTTAGCCAATGCTTCATCACGAGTCGGAAGTGAAGCAACTGCGTCCAATTTTTCAGGACCCATGATGCCGTTACCGATAGATAGAGCCGTTACCTGAAGGTTCTTGTTCTCTTTAGAGAAATCTTTGAACAAACGAGCAGATGCGCCCGGTGCGTCCAAAGAGAATCCATAAACAAGAGGTCCTTTAAGCGCTTCGCTCATATCCTCAAACTGCGTGCCCTCAAAGGCGCGTTTTGCAAGTGTGTTACGTACTACTTTAAGAAACACACCTTGCTCACGTGCTTTTTTGCGCAACGCGGTCATGTCGGCTACTTCGATGCCTCGATATTCAGCAACGGTGACGGCTAGCGCATTTGAAGCGACGTCGTTAACTTCTTTAACGATTGCTTTCTTTCCGGCTAAACCAATTGCCACTGATATCACCTCGTTTTCTTTTGGAGCCTAAGCCCCTCGTTACAATTAGGTGAGCCTAAACTCACCACGTTGTCACGGTGATTCTCTACCCAGAGAGCCTGAGTCGGATATCACCATCTGCGTAGGACATTAAGTGCCGCAATATTCCTGCGGTACACCTACGGTCTTGGATGGGAGCTATGCTTCATGCCTTTTGAGCAATCCACCGCAGCTCCAACCCACAAACCTTTATTAACCAGCGCTGACAGTACCCTGGTCAATCGCAACACCAGCACCCATCGTAGTCGAAAGGCTGATGCGCTTGATGTATACGCCTTTAGCAGAAGAAGGCTTAGCTTTCTTCAGCGCGGCTAACAACGATTCTAAGTTTTCTTTCAACTTGTCGTTGTCAAAATCTACACGACCGATCGTCGCGTGGATGATGCCGTTTTTATCGTTACGATAGCGAACCTGACCTGCTTTAGCATTTTTAACAGCCGTTGCAACGTCTGGCGTTACAGTACCGGTTTTAGGGTTAGGCATCAGGCCACGTGGACCCAAGATTTGGCCTAACTGACCAACAACGCGCATTGCATCAGGAGAAGCAACAACTACGTCGAAGTTCATTTCACCTTTCTTAACTTGCTCAGCTAAGTCTTCCATGCCAACGATGTCGGCACCGGCTTCTTTCGCTTTATCAGCGTTAGCGCCTGAAGTGAAAACAGCAACGCGAACGTCACGACCTGTACCATTTGGCAATACAGTTGCGCCACGAACGTTTTGGTCCGATTTACGTGCATCAATGCCTAGGTTAACAGATACGTCAACACTCTCGGTAAACTTAGCGGTCGCCAATTCTTTCAACAACGTGATAGCTTCGTTTACATCGTAGTCACGGGCTTCTACTTTCTCGCGGATCATGCGAGCGCGCTTAGTTAATTTAGCCATGTCTTAGCCCTCCACGTTCAAGCCCATCGCACGAGCAGAGCCGGCGATAGTGCGTACAGCTGCGTCTAAATCAGCAGCAGTTAAGTCTGGTTCTTTAGTTTTCGCGATTTCTTCTAACTGTTCGCGAGTTACCGTACCCACTTTTTCAGTGTTAGGACGGCCAGAACCACTCTTGATGCCAGCTGCTTTCTTAAGCAAGAAAGACGCTGGTGGAGTTTTCGTGATGAACGTGAAAGAACGGTCTTCAAACACAGTAATTTCAACTGGAACAGGCGCACCTTTTTCCAAGTTGTCAGTCTGTGCGTTGAACGCCTTACAGAATTCCATGATGTTCACACCATGCTGACCCAATGCAGGACCAACTGGTGGTGACGGGTTAGCTGAACCAGCAGCTACCTGTAATTTAATAATGGCTGATACTTTTTTCGCCATGATAGTTACCTCTGTTGTGGGTTTAACGCCTCGTAACGTTGCAGAGTCACGTTACTCAATCGGCTCCCCGTTAAAAAAGGACGCGAATTATAAGACAATTCGCGTACTCGATCAATGATAATTGCTGATTTTTTGATCAGGATTTTTCGATCTGGCTGAACTCTAGCTCTACTGGTGTCGCGCGACCAAAGATTGAAACTGAAACAGTCAAGCGACTCTTTTCGTAATCAACTTCTTCGACGGTACCATTGAAATCAGCAAATGGACCGTCATTAACGCGCACCACTTCGCCAGGTTCGAATAATGTTTTCGGTTTGGGCTTATCTTGCGAATCTTGCAGTCTATCAAGAATAGCATCCGCTTCTTTCTTTGAAATCGGTGTAGGGCGATCGCTGCTACCACCGATAAAGCCTAATACACGGGGTACACTTTTAATCAAATGCCATGTTTCATCATCCATGATCATTTCAACTAAAACGTAACCTGGAAAAAATTTACGCTCGCTTTTACGACGCTTTCCACCGCGCATCTCAACGACTTCTTCTTTAGGCACTAAGATTTCGCCGAACTTGTCTTCCATGCCATGCATCTTAACGTGTTCTTTAAGCGATTCAGCTACACGAGCCTCGAAGCCGGAAAATGCTTGTACAACGTACCAACGTTTTTTATCGCTCATGCCCTTATATCTCCAAACCGGTGATGAAGCCTACTAGTCTAACAAGAATTCCATCTAGACCCCAAAGGACTAATGCAACGATAACTGTTGCTACAACTACGATTAAGGTAGTTTGCGTGGCTTCTTGACGCGATGGCCAAACCACTTTGCGCACTTCTGTACGACTCTCTTTGGCGAACGATAAAAATTTCTTACCTTTAGCAGTCGCTGCGGCAGTGAAGCCTGCGAGGCCAACCAGTACTACCACGGCAACCGCGCGGTACAGTACGGATACTTCTTCAGTGTAATAATGGTTACCAATAACGGCTGCTGCTAACAACAAAACCGTAACTATCCACTTTACACTATCGAATGAACTGCTTTGCGTATCTTTGTTTGCGCTCATTTTTAATTCCCAATTTGCGATTGGCCATTTCGCTCTTACGAAACTCTTTGAATTCGTTTGGCAGGGGTGGAGGGATTCGAACCCCCAACCGTCGGTTTTGGAGACCGCTGTTCTACCAATTGGAACTACACCCCTTGATTCCTGGCGAGACTGACTCGATACAGGATCGGACGCGGTATTATACCTAAGACTGTGCTCGGCGCAAGCTCAGCGTCGCCGCTTTTATCATAGATATACAACAAAAAACCCGGCCGAAGCCGGGTTTTGGACTCTCTGTCGCTTACGCCTTAGGCGCAAGTTACATTAGTCGATGATCTTAGATACAACACCTGCACCTACAGTACGACCACCTTCACGGATTGCGAAACGCAAGCCTTCGTCCATTGCGATTGGAGCAATTAGCTCTACAACGAACTTCAAGTTGTCGCCTGGCATGACCATTTCTACGCCTTCTGGCAATTCTACTGCGCCCGTTACGTCAGTTGTACGGAAGTAGAACTGTGGACGATAGCCTTTGAAGAATGGCGTGTGACGGCCACCTTCGTCTTTGCTCAGTACGTATACTTCGGCTTCGAACTTGGTGTGCGGAGTGATTGTACCTGGCTTCGCCAATACTTGACCACGCTCTACTTCGTCACGCTTAGTACCACGTAACAACGCACCGATGTTCTCGCCTGCACGACCTTCGTCTAGCAACTTACGGAACATCTCTACACCTGTAACTGTGGTCTTCATGGTATCTTTCATACCAACGATTTCACACTCGTCACCGGTCTTAACGATACCGCGCTCTACACGACCTGTTACTACCGTACCACGACCAGAAATCGAGAATACGTCTTCGATTGGCATGATGAACGGCTTGTCGATATCACGCTCTGGCTCTGGGATGTAGCTGTCTAGTGCGTCAGCCAATTCAACGATTTTCTTCGCCCACTCTTCGTCGCCTTCCAGCGCTTTAAGTGCTGAACCTTGGATGACTGGCAAGTCGTCGCCTGGGAATTCGTATTCTGATAACAGTTCACGAACTTCCATTTCTACCAATTCCAACAACTCTTCATCGTCTACCATGTCACATTTGTTCATGAATACAACGATGTAAGGTACGCCTACCTGACGTGACAACAAGATGTGCTCACGTGTTTGTGGCATTGGGCCGTCTGTAGCTGCTACTACCAAGATCGCGCCGTCCATCTGAGCGGCACCAGTGATCATGTTTTTAACGTAGTCAGCGTGTCCAGGACAGTCTACGTGCGCGTAGTGACGAGTTGGCGTGTCATACTCAACGTGTGAAGTTGAGATGGTGATACCACGCTCTTTCTCTTCTGGCGCGTTATCGATGGCTGCGAAGTCTTTCGCCGC
>NZ_LSBQ01000016.1:0-61099 GCF_001577655.1 Idiomarina sp. T82-3
GTAGCCGGCGTCTGAAGTATAAAATTAGCTAAGGGTGGATCACTTTTACTCCGTTGATTTTAGGACAAAAGTGGATCAGTTTTCACCCGTTGTTGACACTGGTAAGGGAATGGTTAGACCTACCCCCGACTTACTTCTCTGTTTAGGCAGCTCCCAGACCGCCTTATCGAGATCAAATTCATTCCACCTAGCTTCACATAACTCAGACTTACGAACTCCCAACAAGACCAACAAAGCACACGCTAGGTAATTGTCGCGGGTAAAGATATGCTGATTCTCGCGGAAAGTCTTAAAAGCTAACCTAACTTCCTCTAGTGTCAATGCTCTATCTCGGCTCTTCTCGATTCCACCTGCGTCTGTCACCTGGAATGCACTCGCTGGATTAGCTCCTATCACATCGATCTTGATGCCGTGGTTGAATAGCTGCTTACAGTACAAGAGTGCATCGTTCGAGATAGTCGGACGCCCAGAGTCATTGATTGTCTTAATTACTCGGCGGATATCACGGGCAGTAACTTGGTCAACGTTTAGTGCTCCAATATGAGGTGAGATATCCTTTTTATAGACCCTCTCGGGAATTTTCCAATGCTTCAAACGGCTTTTATTTTCTTCGTGCCAATCTTTGAACAGGTCATTTACCGTTTTAATTTCCTCTTCTTCAGCACGCTTCTTTAGAGCGATCGGATTTTGGCCTTCTCTAACCTGCCGCTTCTTAAGAGCAGCTTCCAGTCTGGCCTCAGCGGCCGATAAGTCAGGGTAACGACCAAGCGTCATTTCATGACGCTTTTTATTGTAAGTGAACCGAAGCATCCAGTATGGCTTTCCTGGCGCCTCTACTTTGCCACTCCCATCTTCATTCTTTCTCACCGACTTCGGAACAACAAAATATAAGCCATCACCATCGTGGTGACGCCCAATCTTCTTCTTAGCTAGCGCCTTTAGCTTCGTATCTTTGAAATTACCCATTGTGCTAATTCCTAAAGGAAATTTTTAGTTACCCACCACTCCAAGTTATTAGGATACTAGCACACCCACCACATTACCCACCAATTAAAACTGATTTAGGCCGAAAAATAACGAACTAAAACGAAAAGCTACTCAGCCAAAGGCCTTATATATAAAGACGTTTTGAATGAAAATGAAATAAGGCGAATATCATTCGATGTTTTGGATCTGCTCACGCATCTGCTCGATCAACACCTTTAGTTCGACTGCGGCGGCGGTGATTTCGGCGTTGATGGATTTCGAGGCGAGGGTGTTCGCTTCGCGGTTGAACTCTTGCATCATAAAGTCGAGGCGTCGGCCGCAGGCGCCGCCCTTTCTCAGGATCTTGCGGGCTTCGGCGACGTGGGCGTCGAGGCGGTCGAGTTCTTCGGCGACGTCGACTTTTTGCGCCAGCATGACCATTTCGGCTTCGAGGCGTTGTGGTTCGAGTTCGACTTTGGCTTCTTCAAAGCGGGTTAGTAAGCGCTCACGTTGCCATTTAACGACTTCTGGCATGCGTTCACGTACAAAGGCGACGTGTTCGATGATGCCGTCTAAGCGTTGCTGAAGCATGGTGTTAATGGCTTCGCCTTCACTGGCTCGGTTTTCGATAAATTCGTTAAGCGCGGGTTTTACGGCGTCGAACAGTTCTTTTTGGAGCTCGTCGATATCTTGGTCGTCACTGCTGACTACGCCAGGCCATTTCAACACGTCGAGTGCGTTAATTTGTGCGTTGTGAACTTGGCGGTTGACCCATTTGGCTTGATTAATCACACTCTCGGCAAGTGCTTCGTTAATCACTAACTCGCTTTGCTTGCTCTCATCCATGTGCAGGTGCAAGCGACATTCGACTTTGCCGCGCTGTAATTGCTTGCGGAATAGCTCTCGCAGGTTGTTCTCGAGGGCGCGCACGCTCTCGGGCAGTCGAAAGTAGGTTTCTAAATAGCGTTGGTTAACCGAGCGGATTTCCCACACGGCGCTACCCCATTCTGCTTTGTGCTCGTAACGAGCGTAACCGGTCATACTTTGAATCATGGCGTATCCTACTTTTTTGTCGGGAGGTCTTTCCTTCAACCTGCCGAAAACAATGTGTGCGTTAAGCGTATAAGCCAAATATTACCTGCGCAAAGAGGCAATATGAAGTAATAGTACAAAAAAGATGTCACACTTTTCTGTGCGAGTCTGACCTTATTGAGCAACCTTTATTAAAAGTGACTCAATAGGAACGTATTATGTCTTTGAAAAACCAATTTTTTATCTTGTTATTAGGCGTGTCGTTTGGCCTTTTCAGCCTACCCTCGCATTCACAAAACACCGTGCTACATGCGCAGGTTTCGGGTCAGGGTCAGCCGGTGGTGCTTATCCCGGGTTTAATGTCCGATGAGCGTGTTTGGCAGCAAACTGAAGCGGCGTTGGCGCAGCATTATGAGGTGCACACGCTGGCATTTGCTGGCTTTGGCGCGCATCCAGGCAACCCTCAATTACGCGAGGCATTTACTGAAAACGCAGGTGCTGCGCTAGAACGTTATTTGCAGGAGAACACCGCTGGCGATGCGGTGGTCATTGGGCATAGTTTGGGCGCGTTTTTAGGCTATCAACTGGCAAGCCAGCAACCTCAGGCGTTGGAATGTCTTATCGCGGTTGATGGTGTGCCGTTTTTCTCGGCGCTGGTCAGTGGTAACACGGCGTTAACCGCTCAAGCGGTTGAGCCGCAAGCACAGCAAATGCTGGCGGTGTATCAACAACTCACCCCCGAACAAATGGCGATGCAAGTGCAAATGGGGGCATCACGCCAAACCTCATCTGAGGAGAATCAAGCGCGCGTGGTCGCGATGGCAAAAACGTCGGATCCTGCCACGGTGGGCCGCGCGATGTATGAGCTGATGACCACAGATTTACGCGCTGAGGTCGCTGACCTCAACGTACCGACGTTACAAATGGCGGCGACCGGTGGCTTCTCAACTGCCGAGCAAAAGCAAACGGCGCTTAATGCCTATCAACAGCAGATCGCTGGTGATAATGCCATCAACTTGCTAGAGTTTGCTGAGTCACGCCATTTTATTATGTGGGATCAACCCGAGGCCTTTTTATCGGCCGTTAATCACTTCATCGAGGAGCGCTGCCATGACTAATCAAACTGCACAGTATGCGGCGCTTAACGCTTCGATAGAGCAAGCGCGCCAAGGGAATTCGCAGGCGTTCGCCGAGGTAGTCACACATACACAAAGCTTAGTGGCGAGTATTGCCTTGGCCATTGTTAAAGATATCCGGGCCTCAGAAGAGGTGGCGCAAGAGGCTTATCTCATTGTCTGGCAAAAAATGAATACGCTGCGCAAGACGCGTAGCTTTTTGCCCTGGCTACGACAAATCACGCGGCATTGTGCTTATCAGTGGTTAAGTAAAGAGCATGTGCGTCGCACCGACTATAGGGATAATCTCGATGAGGAGCTGGGTGCGGTACTGAGCGATGAATCACCCGAGGCGTCGCTCAGTGAGCAACAGCAGCAGGCGATTATTTATCATGCGTTGGATAAGTTGCCAGAGCAAAGCCGCGATGTCGTACTGCTGTATTACCGCGAACAGCAGTCGGCTGAGCATGTAGCCGACTTGCTGGGGATCACCCCCGAGGCGGTGCGCCAGCGTTTGTCTCGCGCTCGCAAGCAGTTAGCTCAACAATTACTAAGCCGTGTGGGTAAAGCGGCGTTGCTTTCGGCACCGTCCATCAGTATTTCGACGTTACTGACGACAGGCGCGATGGTGGGCAGTGCACCTGCCGCTGCGGCGGGCTTTTCGTTGACCTCTGGTGTTGCCACAAGCGTGAAGTGGTTAGCGTTATTAGGTGCCATGGCGGTCACTATTCTCGGTGGTTTGGCGGGTTTGTTTATCGGCTCTCATCGCGCGCAGAAGATGGCAGCTACCGACGCTATTCGCCAACAGTTGGTGCGAATGCGTAATCAGGCTGCAGTATTCATGATCGTTGTCGGTAGCTTGTTTATTCTAAGTTACGAGGTCGATCCCGGCTGGTTACTGCCGACACTCAGTTATCTAGTGCTATTGCTGGGTATTCTAACCTATCAACGCCGAGTGCAGCGTTTGGTATGCTCCGGTGGTCGGTCACTGAGCTGCTATTTGGGGTTAGCGCTTGGACTTGGTGGCGGCCTAACGGGCTTCTTTGCCGGATTAATACTGAGTGGTCGTCTCTAACGACCACTCGTTTTACGGTTATTTTTTCGCGTGTTTTTCGCGGTTCTTTTGTTTTTGTTCCGCGTTCTTCTTCATCATGATATACACCGCGCCGCGTCCACCATGGTGGCGCTGTGCGCTATGAAACGCGAGTACGGGCGGCATTTCACGCAGCCACTTATTCACATAGCTTTTTATCAGCGCGGGATGCGGTTTACTGTGTTTACCTTGTCCGTGAATAATCAGTGCCGTGCGTATACCGGCGTTATGGCAGTCCTGAATAAAGTTAAATACTGCGGTGCGCGCCTCGCGCAGCGTATGCTGGTGCAAATTGAGACTCGCTTCCATGGTGTAACGGCCTTGTTTAAGCCGTTTGTACACGCCTTCTTGCACGCCATCGCGCCGAAATTCAATGCATTCCTCTGGCTCCACCAACTCAACATACTCGGTCGATAAAAAGTTAACGTTTTCTTGTTCTTCGGCTTCAGCCGCACGGCGCCGCTCCTTTTGTGCCAATGTCGGCTCAAAAGCAGTGCGAATGTCTGCAACTTCCTCACCCACCAAGGGTGTTACGTCGTTCATTTCTTGGCGGAACAATTCAAATTCTTCGTCTTTTGAACGCGACATACGGCCTCCCGTTCAGTGATTACCACGTATTTTCAGCTTGCGTTAGTTTAATACGTTACAGAACGATTCGCGATCCATTCAACGGTCAAATTTGCTACACTAACGGCTAATTCGTTTTACTTATCCCCGTTTACTATCAAATAAAGGAGATGCCATGCGTCCAAGTGGTCGTACTGCCCAACAAATTCGCCCGGTCACCATCACGCGTAACTTCACCAAACATGCCGAGGGTTCAGTTCTGATTGAATTCGGCGATACTAAGGTGTTGTGTAATGCCACGGTTGAAGCCGGTGTGCCACGCTTTTTAAAAGGTCAGGGACAAGGTTGGGTGACCGCTGAATACAGCATGCTCCCACGCTCTACCCACACTCGCTCGCAGCGCGAAGCGGCGCGTGGCAAGCAAGGTGGCCGCACGATGGAAATCCAGCGGTTAATCGCGCGTTCTTTGCGTGCTTGCATCGACCTTAAGGCGCTCGGCGAGAACACCATTACGCTCGACTGCGACGTATTGCAGGCCGACGGTGGTACGCGTACCGCCTCAATTACCGGTGCTTGCGTGGCGTTGGTTGATGCGCTGAACTACATGCGCGCTAACAAAATGGTTAAGGTCAATCCGTTAAAAGAAATGGTTGCGGCGATTTCTGTCGGTATTGTTGATGGCGATGCAGTGAGCGACTTAGAGTATATTGAAGATTCTCAAGCCGAGACTGACATGAACGTTGTGATGACGGAAGCGGGTAAGTTCATTGAGATCCAAGGCACCGCTGAGGGTGAGGCGTTTAGTTACGACGAGATGCAAAGCCTAGTCGACATTGCGCGTGTCAGCATTAAAGAATTGATCGATATCCAAAAAGCAGCATTGGCATAAGGGATCAGCATGAAAACCTATCAAAAAGAGTTTATCGAGTTTGCGATTGAGCGCGGTGTACTAAAATTTGGTGAGTTTACGCTGAAATCCGGTCGCACCAGTCCTTACTTTTTTAATGCCGGCTTGTTTAATAAGGGTTCTGACTTAGCGAAGTTAGGGCGCTTTTACGCAGCGGCGTTAAAAGACTCAGGCATCGACTTTGATGTGTTGTTCGGTCCAGCCTACAAGGGTATTCCTATCGCCAGCGCGACGGCCGTAGCCTTGTTTGATCATTTTCAGACCGATACCCCTTACTGCTTTAATCGTAAAGAGAAAAAGGACCACGGCGAAGGGGGCAACTTAGTCGGTTCAGCTCTTGAGGGGCGCGTGATGTTGGTCGATGATGTGATCACCGCGGGCACGGCAATTCGTGAATCCATGGATATTGTTGAGCAAAACGGTGCACAGCTCGCGGGTGTGTTGATTGCCTTAGATCGTCAAGAAAAAGGCAAAGGCGAGCTATCCGCGATTCAGGAAGTTGAACGAGACTTTAATGCGCAAGTGATTGCGATTGTCTCACTGAACGATGTGATTGAATATCTTAAGGACGACGAGCAGTTTAAAGCGCACTTACCTGCAGTTGAAGCGTATCGCGCTCAATACGGTGTAGCGTAACGCGCTACGCCACTAAAAGGCAGCGTATAAAAAAAGCTCGCTTCCGTGTCAACGGGGCGAGCTTTTTAGTAACTAGGTGCTACTTACAGTTTTTCTTCGGGCTGATAAGCAATACCGATTTTACCGTTAATCACTTGGCATTCACCACCGGCTTCAGCGGTACGGCTTGCGTCGTTGATACGCGCGATCAAGCGATAGTCTTTATTCAGAAGCGTTACTTCGTTGCGTTCTTCACCACACAACACGCGAATCGAATCAACTAAACCGCGGTCGGTTAAGAAATTGGTGGTTGGGTTCTCTTTTACAATACCTGACTGGTCCGAGAATTCCGCGGTTTGTAAGCCATACGGATTCATCATACCGGACGCGCCAGCAACTAAATAATGGAAGGTACTTGCGACCGCCGTAGGCACCGATTGTGCGTTTTCTACAAAGAACACGCCTCGCTCGCCGACAATATCAAATAGGCCTTTCTCAAGGTTCACTTTCATGGCGGTATTCTCATCAATCCCTAGCGAAAGCGGTGTACCACTATCGCCCGCGAGACGGATCAAGCGACCATAACGACCTTTATCAGAGAAGTCGCTATCCAAAATACCAAAGTGAAACAGCCCTAAACCGCCCAATGGATGAAACGTCAGCGTGTCTGGGTTGGTATTGGTGGGACAGGTTGCATCCAAATCACAACCAAACGGCGGTGGCTCAGAAGCAAAGGCGCCGTCTTTTATCGCTGATTCGGTGGTGCCGTTAGAAATCATCGGTTTAGATGTCAGCGCAACAGCACCCGCGCCGTTACCACCTACCACTAAACGCTTTGATTGCACGAAGCTAACGATGTCGCGTAACAAGTCAGATGGCTGATTATCTTCGTTGATAAAGGTCGAGCGAGTAAGGTTGGCATCACCATCATTGATAAAGATCGCATTGGCTTGGCGCACCATCTTTAAGGCTTCTTTGGGCGCTTTACAAAACTCAACTTGCTGCTGATAGCGGTCGCGATACACACGGTCTCGCGCATATGCACCGAGCACTTCCTCTTGCACGTCAGCCAATTCGTCACAACGGCCCTCTTGTTGCGCTTTAATTAAAGCCGCATCAACCGGGAACCAATGCGGCTCAGCTCCCAACTGACTGAACAAGTCCATGTAGTAATCGACTTCGTTGTAAGGGTCGCGCGATGAAGAGGTAGTGAAGAAAATGGTCGGCTTTTTACTGTCATCAAAGCGTGTGGTCTTCGCCATCTCAACGAACTGGCGATAGATATCGATCGCAGGCTTGTTCTGCGACTCATTTAAATTAATCTTTTCATCGAGCTCAGCAGGGACTGGCATTTCGAGTAAGTCGACCAGCTTGTTCCACTCAGCTTCAGATAATGAATTGTACGTTTTTAATGTGGCACGACGAGTAAATTCACGCATGAACACGCGTTCTGTGATGATTTCCTCGTTCATACGGTCATAAATGAGCTTTAACGCTTCGTCGACCTTCTTTCGAGCCTCTTCACGAAAGCCGGTCCAGTATTCATCTGAAACAGCCGTCTTGATTGACTTCTCCGACAAGTCGATATACCGATTAGTACGCATTGTCTTGCTATCAATCCAGTCGGTTTCGTTACAGCTATCGGACGCCATGCTCGTGCAGAGCGTTAAACCGCCCCCTGCCAACATTAAGTGGCGGTAACCATCATCTTTGATGGTTGGCTGTTCTTGTGCGGATACCGCACTGGTCATCAGTCCTGCAAGCACGATGCTGAGGCTTGATGCGATCCATCCTTTATTCATGAGACACCCTTCTGATTACTGCAAAGTTGCGGGTTAATGAATCCTAGTATAACGGGTCAATGGATAAAAATCGCTCTCAGTTTTATCAACATCGACCCCATCTGCTCTGACCTCAATAAGAAGAATAAATTCAATCACCCTGCGGGTGTTGGATTTTTGTAAATGCTGTGCATAATACCCTGCAATTGATATACTTCTGAGGTCAAATTGACCAAGGTTCTGTGTTCTGGTGATTAACTTGTTTCGCGCTATCGTTTTTTCTACGCTTTTTTTTGTAAGTGGGCAGCCTTATGCGCAGCAATCATCAAGCAACCTATCGACTGACTTAAAATTAGACGATGAGCAAACAACCCAAACGCTCGTCTTTCGAGCGCCGCAAGACGGTCCATTGCCGGAGCTCGTTCAGTCGATATTAGAAGAAGCCTATGCTGAACTTAATATTAAACTACGCTATGAGTCTTTGCCGCGCCTACGCGGCGAACAGCTGGCTTCCGAGGGGATCATTGCTGGTGAGTTAGGGCGCATTCCTGGACTATCTGAGCAACTCACCAATCTCATTCGTGTCGATTTCCCGATCTATGAGTTTTCCTTGCTTCTTATCGCCGACCCTTCACAGTGTGGTGTCTGTACGCCCGATAAGTTAAGTAATTTGGCTTACTTAAGTGGTTTACGCGCCGGTGATGAAGTGGTTGATTCTTACCAACTGGATATTCCGATTGCAAAGCCCATCAAATTAGAGCAGGTAATCAAGCTAATGGATGCGGGCCGCGTTGAAGCAGCGCTGATGGCTGATTTTCAGTATCGTGGTTCCGCGCTACATGACCGCGATGATTTGATTGTTTACGAAATTAAGCGCTATCAAGGCTATCACTATCTACATAAGAAGCACGCAGATCTCATTCCTGACTTATTAAGCACTCTAAAACTAATGCAAGCGACCGGTAGGATCACGGCATTGCGAGAAACGTATCAATCAAAAATCGCGCGTCCCATCACGCCCGTTCGTATTCCAAATCCATTAATTGGTGCTAGTGCGTTAATGCCCCGGCAAACCGAGATGGACGGTGAAGGAAGCTTGTGGCAACGGTTCATTGAACTAACTGCCGATTGGGCTGAACAGGTTGAAACCGAAACATCGAACTGGCCGCGCGCTAAGCAACTCGTTGACTCCGGGAAAGCACAAGTTCTCGTTGGAATCCGAGAAGAACAGATTGATCAACGCTTTATCAAAACAGAGCATGCCTTTGCTCGTAGTGCGCCTGTATATTTATTTAGCAAAACTCAAGCAGCGATAGACGATACGCTTGACCACAAGAATGTAAGTTTGTGCGTTGCGGGTGGCGACTATCAACACTCGTTGCTACCCTCAAATGCCAATATTTACACCGCGAATACATCATTAGACTGCTTTGCACTATTGGATATGGGCCGCGTTGCAGGTGTTGTCGATTACGCGGCCAACTTACCAGACTGGATGGAGACGCCGTATGAACGTTACGCGTTGAGTGACGAAGTGCCACTCTATTTAGCATTCAAAGACAACGCACAAGGTCAGCTACTGCGCAGTCTGTTTGATAAAGCAATTAAAAACGCTATACCGCGCCCTTAAAACCCAACTGACGCCAGGCTTCATACGTAAAAATCGCGACTGAATTTGATAAGTTTAAGCTCCGGCTATCTGGCACCATTGGTAGACGTAACCAATTTTCTTGCGGAAATGTCTGTAACACGTCCATCGGCAACCCCCGCGTTTCGGGACCAAACAACAGTACATCATTTTCCTCGTACGCGACCTCGGTGTAACGTGTTGAGCCTTTCGTCGTGCACGCAAAAATGCGGTTATAATCCACGTTTTCTAGAAAGTCCGACCAATTTTTATGGATTTTCACTTGGGTAAGGGCGTGGTAGTCCAAGCCAGCACGGCGCACTTTCTTCTCATCTAAGTCGAAACCCAATGGTTCGATAAGATGCAATTGCATGCCCGTATTCGCTGCCAAGCGAATAACATTACCCGTGTTCGGCGGTATTTCCGGTTCAAATAAGACCAAATGCAACATAGTGATTTTATCAGCTACTTAAAAAACGCTAGAATACCATTATCTTAATACGAGGTGTGTATCGAATTGAATTCTCCAACGAGTTATAAGCATCAATACGCTTTTTGGGTAAAGCTCGCCAGTGCTTCATCGGTCACCACGGCCGCTTTGCTGATAGCCATGAAACTCTACGCTTGGTTTGATACTGAGTCGGCGAGTATGCTCGCCTCGTTAACTGATTCGTTGCTCGATAGTGGTGCCTCGATTTTTAGTTTTTTCGCGATCCGTTACTCTTTGCAACCCGCAGATGATGAGCACCGATTCGGCCACGGTAAAGCCGAATCCCTTGCCGCGTTAGCGCAGAGTGCTTTTGTCGCTGGCTCAGGCATGCTACTTATTTTTCACAGTGCGCAACAATGGATGGACGATTCAAAACTACCCAATGTAGAAACGGGTATTTGGGTCAGCGTGGCAGCCATCGTCATCACCATGGTATTACTGGTGATTCAACGGATAGCCATCCGCGTCACCGACTCGCAAGCAGTTAAAGCCGATCATTTGCATTATCAGTCTGATATCTTACTCAACGCGGCGGTTTTAGTTGCGCTGGTACTGAGCCAATTTGGCATGCACTGGGCGGATGGCGTGTTTGCCATTTTAATTGCGTTGTATCTAATCTGGGGGGCGATTCGCATCGGCACTGAGGCATTTAACTCGTTGATGGATCGCGAACTGCCCGAAAACTTACAAAAGAAAGTGGTGGATACAGCGCTAGCCATTGACGGTGTTTTAGGGATCCACGGCCTGCGTACTCGTGAGGCGGGTTCAACACGTTTTATTCAACTCCACATTGAACTCGATAATCACTTATCTCTTCTCAAAGCCCATGCGATTTCTGATGAGGTCGAAAGTGCACTGATGAAGGCGTTCCCGAGTGCCGACATTATTGTTCACATGGATCCCGAAATTATTGCCTATGTTGAGGGTTCAATTACTGAGCGTCGCTCGACTTGAGTCTGGCATAGATCGAATCCATGATGGGCTGTCGATAATCGTCGCTCTCCATCATTAATTCGTGTTTCGCTCCTTTGATCGAGCAAAACTCAACGTTGGCGCCCGCACTGTTAGCAAAACGCTGTTGCGCTTTTTTACTCACCACCACATCGGCGCCCGCATTGAACAATGTCGCCGTTACTTTGAGTTGGCTCCCCATGCCCTGCAATTGTTTACAAGTCGTCAGTGCTTCATGTAACCAAGCAAACGTCGGTCCGCCGAGTTTAACCCGGGGCTCGCTTTCATAGGCTTCGCGAAATACTTGGTAACGTTGCTCACTGTGGGTCAACACATTCTCAGCAAAAGGAATCGCAATATAGTCCTTCATACCTAAGAAATACCACGGGTTATCCGGTGCACTAGTCTCGTTTAACCAGCGACCTGCGCCAGCAATCGCACGCGCAATCGCTGCTGGAATACCGGCTGTTCTGATGCCGAACATCGGTGCCGTCAAAAACAAATGCTTAAATTTAAAATCCTGCTCGCAACACGCCCAGGATAAAATCGCTCCGCCCATCGAGTGCCCAAGTGCATAGCGAGACGCTCTAGGAAAGCGCTCGTCGATATCATTCATGAATACGCTAAAGTCATCAATAAAATCACGGAAGTCTGCGACATGGCCCTGATGGCTATTCTTCGTCATGCGCCCTGATAAACCTTGCCCGCGATGATCGATGACAGCACAGGAAATACCTTGTTGTGCCAGTTCCCAAATCACTTCTTGGTATTTAATCGCCGCCTCAATACGACCCGTTGAAATCACCAGTAGTGGCGCTGTATCGCTGACTTTATGATAGGCATAAAAAAGGCGCAGGCCATCCGTTGCGTCTAAATAAATGTGCTCAACTGAATCCGCCCAGAAAGGAGCGATATGTTGGTGATAAAATTCGAGCCACTTGGGCTCATTATCCGCCGGTCGGATCATCCGCTTTGATTCCCGTCGCTATGATTAAGCCCTAGTCTAACGGTAAATCCAAGATAACTTCTAGTCCTCCTTGTGGATGATTGCGTGCACGCAGTTGACCGCCTAGAACCAACGCTGAGCGCTGACTTAACGCTAAGCCTAAACCGACACCCGCCTGATGCTTACGCGACGGGTCGCCGCGGTAAAACGGCTCAAATAGCTTCTCAATTGTTTCTTCATCAACGCCAGGCCCATGGTCACGCACATAAAGCTGCAACCACTTACCATGCTTTTCGCAGCCAAACTCGACCGCTTTGTCGGTGTAGTGCAGGGCATTCCGCATAATATTTTCTAACACTAACCGGATCAGCTCATCATCGCTCTCGAGTTCGCGCCAATCGCCCTCGCGAATAACGAGCCGATCTTTATACTCAGGATGACTGTACAAGGTGTCGTCGACAAGCCGTTGCACCAACTTGCGCAGATCAACAGTATGCGTATTTAAGCTGATTAAGCCGTTCTCAAGTTTCGAGAGCGATAAGATACGTTCAATGATTTGATTCAAGCGCTCACTATCGCGACGCAACTGTTGCCAATGTGCATCATCTTGATGCTCATCTTCGCTGAGATCGAGGGCGACTTGCATCCGTGCCATCGGCGAACGCAGTTCGTGTGACACATCACTTAATAAGCGCCGTTGCGCATCACGAGAAATAGCAAGATCGCGCGCTGTCTGCGCTAGGGCGCGTGCCAGCTCGCCGACTTCATCTTTACGTCGAGGCAACTGGCCTAACTCAGGCTCAGCACTACCTTGAGCAACCTCACGGGTAGCTCGGATCATGCGTTTTATCGGTCGAATCAGCCAGATACCCAACAAAATCGCAATCGCTAAACTACCGCCCACCAACGTCCAACTGCGCGCCCGCATCAACTCTTGCTCTGCTTCTTCACGATCAGTCCACTCCGACGCTTTTAGTGGACGAGTGATTAGAAGCTTATTGCCTTTAAACTCGAAAGGACCTATCAACAAACGATCTTCGAGTGGCATTTGCATCGGCTCATCGTAGTTTAAAAAGCGCAACATGGTTTGCCGATAACGTTGCGATAAGAACTCATCCATCATCAACTTTTGCTGACCTTGCGCGAGTACTCGGGCTGCAACGCGATAATCACCTGTCAATAAACGTCCAGGCTGCAAAGAAAGATAGGTCAGCTCATTTTCGAGCAACGGCGCTAAGGTACGCCGAATGGGTTCCGCGATAGGTTTAACTTCGGGTGTGACTTTATTCCAGACCGCAAGCAAGTAACCGCTGCTGGCGGTTAAAAACAGTAACGCCCAAAACAGCAGGAGCAACCGCAGCGTAAGCGATTGGTACCAGCGGATCGGGCGTTTACGGTGCGGCTTCATTATTCGTTGACGAGACGATATCCCCGACCACGAACGGTTTGAATGCGCTCAGGATTAGCCGGTAGCTTTTTACGAATGTTGCTGATATGTACGTCGAGACTACGGTCAAAAGGCCCCATCTTACGGCCCAGCGCAGCCACCGAGAGTTGGTCTTTACTCACCATTTGACCCGCTTGCTGCATCAAACAACGCAGAATATCAAACTCTGTCGGTGTCATGACCAACGGCTGGCGGTCGCAGGTGACTTCTGCCTTACTCGGATCGAGTGTAAAGCCACTCACCGTTAATACCTCGTTTTGCATCATGGTATTAGCCGTTCGGCGTAGTAGCGCTCGTACGCGTGCTATTAACTCACGCGGATTAAATGGTTTGGGTAAATAGTCGTCTGCACCGAGCTCGAGCCCCATTACACGGTCATCATCATCTCCGCGTGCGGTTAACATCAGTACTGCGGTATCACGATGTTGCTGACGTAAGCGTTGTAATAACTGCATACCATCAATACCGGGCAGCATGACGTCTAACAAGATCAGCTCGAAGTCCCCGTTTAAAGCGGCATCCAGCCCTTTAACGCCATCATCAACTACGGTCAGCTCGACCGCCTCTCGTTTAAAGAGCTCGGTCAGCATCGCTGACATTTCATGGTCGTCATCAATGAGTAGAACAGAATGTGTCATGGTCAATTGAGTCCCGTTTAAAGTGTAAAGACCATCTTCTAAAATAGCACAGCGTAACGCGACTCTCTTTACAAAGATTTACTTGCTCAATAACTTGAGCTTGCGCGTTAGCGTATTGCGCCCCCAGCCAAGCCAATGTGCGGCTTTTTGCTTGTGTCCGTCGCACTTCTCCAGTGCAATGCGCAAGGCGATGCGCTCAACATCCTGTATAATAGGTGTCATATTATCATAGTTATGGGTTTGTGCGCGCAACTCGTGTGCCAGTAGCTCGCGCCAATTCCCTGTCGATTGACCGTTTTCCAGCTGTTCGCTCTGTTCTAGAAGCTCATGGGGCAGTTCATCGGGGCTGACTTGTTGTGCGGGCGCCATCACCGTAAGCCAACGACACACATTTTCGAGCTGCCTTACATTACCCGGCCACCCGTATGCTTCAAGTTGCGCCAACGCTGCGTCTGATAACTGTTTCTCGCTCACTTCGAGCCCAATGGCAGACTGCTTTAAGAAATGCCGAGCCAGTAGAGGTATATCCTGCTTGCGTTCACGTAATGCCGGCAACCGCAGTTGAATGACATTGAGTCGATGATATAAGTCCTCACGGAATTCGTTGTTTGCAACAGCCTCTTTTAAATCTCGGTGGGTAGCGGCGATGACCCGCACGTTAACCTGTACCGGCTGATGCGCACCGACTGGATAAAACTGGCCTTCGGCTAACACACGCAATAAGCGCGTTTGCACCGAAAGTGGCATATCGCCAATTTCATCTAAAAATAGCGTCCCACCATCGGCTTGTAAAAACCGTCCATCGCGCTTTTTATCAGCCCCGGTAAATGCGCCTCGCTCGTGACCGAACAGCTCGGATTCAACCAAGTCGGCTGGAATGGCTGCCATATTCAATGCAATAAACGGTTTATCTGATCGTGGACTATGTTTATGCAATGCACGCGCAACGCGCTCTTTACCCGTGCCCGTCTCACCCGTAATCAATACGCTTACGCTCGAAGCCGACAGCCGACCAATGGCACGAAATACATCTTGCATGGGGGCTGACTCGCCAATAATATCATTATTCGCTTGCTGCGCACTGACCCTCACCTCAGGCTTACTGCGATGCGCCATTGCTTTCGCAACCACGTTGCGAGCTTCCTCGATATCAAAGGGCTTGGCCAAGTACTCGAAGGCACCGCCTTTAAAAGCACTCACTGCGGTATCCAGATCTGAATGAGCGGTCATAATCACGATGGGTAAATCAGGGTCTCGTTGTTTTATTTGCTTTAGCAAGGCTAAGCCATCGGTGCCCGGCATACGAATATCACTAATGATGGTATCGGGCACTTTCGAATCAAGCGCTCGCGTAAGTTCATCGGCCCGCTCAAAGACTTGCACTTGATAACCCGAGCGTTCAAATGCTTTATGAAGTACCCATCGAATAGAGGGGTCATCGTCTAGAATCCATAGGTGTTGCGCTTGGCTCATAGATTCGCCTCCTCAGTGACTTGTCGTTGATACGGGAGGTATATCCTAAACACCGTGTTTCCCGGCTCGGAGTCGACCTCGATTTTGCCTTGGTGTTGATGAATTAAACTATGCGCCATGGATAGCCCCAAACCCGTGCCTTCGGCTCGACCGCTCACCATTGGGTAAAATAAACTCGCCTTAATTGCATCATCGATACCCGGACCATCATCGATAATACTGATCACTGCACATTGACGATAACGACGCCCCAATAACGTCAGTTGATGTTCAATGCGCGATTTAAAAGTAATTTGTCCCTCACCATTCAGTGCTTGAGCCGCATTTTGCGCGATATTTAAGAAAACTTGTTCACAGGATTCAGCCATTGCCCACAGTTCAGGCAATGAAGGATCATAGTCACGTTTTATGCTAAGACGTTCGCCGTATTCGTAACGCACGGTTTTGGCCACGCGTTCGAGTAGCTCATGCAGGTTGGTTTCACGTTTTTGCTCGGCTTGTACCGGGCCCATCATGCGATCAATCAAAGTACGTAACCTATCGGCTTGCGTCACAATAAGGTCGGTATACTCTTTTAATTCTTCATCTGGCAATTCGAGTGCCAGCAATTGCGCAGCGCCCCGCAGGCCCCCTAATGGGTTTTTAATTTCATGCGCCATCCCACGTAACAATGACTGTGTAGCAAATAGCTGCTGTTGTTGCTGTGTTTCACGTGAAATCTGGCGTTGTAAGTCGACCTGCTTGAGCTCGATAAGCCAGTGCTTTTTTGCATTATCATGCAATGACTGAATACTGACTTCAGTAGTCACCCTTTGCCCCGAATGAAGAAAGAAGCTGGCTTCGGAGTTCACCACGGTTTGGTCTTCGGACAAACAATTCTGCAGTGTACTTAATGGTAGGTCGCTCTCGTAGTATGCCTCAGCAAAAGACTCACCAATAAGACGCTTGGCGCTATGGTCAAAAATCGATTCAGCTGCAGCGTTGACGTAACGCACGATCCATTGATCGTCGACAATGACCACACCGGTCAGTAGCTGATTCAATATGGACGCCAGATTCACTCAAATACACTCCACAATAGCCTGCACTAATTTGGTGCATATACACGGCTTAAAAAGGGAGGCTTTGCCTCCCCTCTTGCAACCGTCTTAATTTAAACGCTGTAGTACATATCGAATTCAACAGGGTGTGTTGTTTTCTTCAATGTTTCTACTTCGTTGTACTTGAGGCCGATGTATGCGTCGATCATGTCGTCATCCATCACACCGCCTTGCTTGAGGAAGTCACGGTCTTTATCCAGTGCGTCCAGTGCCATTTCAAGTGAATGACATACTGTTGGGATATCTTTCGCTTCTTCCGGTGGCAAGTTGTACAAGTCTTTGTCCATCGCATCGCCAGGGTGGATCTTGTTACGGATACCGTCCAAGCCCGCCATTAATAGTGCGGTGAAGCACAAGTATGGGTTCGCGCTTGGGTCAGGGAAGCGCACTTCGATACGACGCGCTTTAGCACTCGATACCAATGGAATGCGAATCGATGCAGAACGGTTACGCGCTGAGTAAGCCAACATAACAGGCGCCTCAAACCCAGGTACCAAACGTTTGTACGAGTTAGTCGATGGGTTAGTAAACGCGTTAATTGCACGTGCGTGCTTAATGATACCGCCGATATAATATAACGCGGTTTCGCTCAAACCTGCGTACTGGTCGCCAGCAAACAGGTTTTGACCATCTTTCGCAAGTGACATATGAACGTGCATACCCGAGCCGTTATCACCGACCAATGGCTTAGGCATAAAGGTAGCGGTCATGCCATAGGAGTGCGCTACGTTGTGCACAACATATTTGTAGATTTGAATTTCGTCGGCTTTCTTAGTCAGACTGTTGAACTGAGTTGCCACTTCGTTCTGACCCGCTGTCGCCACTTCGTGGTGGTGAGCTTCAACAACCAAGCCCATGTCTTCCATCACCAAGCTCATGGTGCCACGAATATCATGCGCAGAGTCAACCGGAGGCACTGGGAAGTAACCGCCTTTTACGCCCGGACGGTGCGCCAAGTTACCTTCTGAGTATTCACGACCCGAGTTCCACTTCGCTTCCTCGGCATCGATCTTGTAGAACGAACCGCTCATGTCGGTGTGGAAACGCACATCATTAAATAAGAAGAACTCTGGTTCAGGACCAAAGAATGCGCTGTCAGCCACGCCTGATGCTTGCAAGAACTCTTCTGCGCGTTTCGCGATAGAACGAGGATCGCGGCTGTAGCCTTGCATGGTATCAGGTTCTAAAATGTCACAGCGTACGTTCAGTGTCATTTCGTCGGTGAACGGGTCGAGTACCAACGACTCTGCGTCTGGCATCAACACCATGTCTGACTCGTTAATACCTTTCCAGCCAGCGATTGAAGAACCGTCGAACATTTTACCTTCTTCGAAGAAATCGTCGTCGATTTGCGACACCGGGATTGTGACGTGCTGTTCTTTACCTTTGGTATCGGTAAAGCGTAAGTCGACGAATTTGACGTCATGCTCTTTAATGGCGTCGAAAATCTTACTTGCTGACATGTTTTCCTCCAGCGGAATCTTGAATATCAAAAGTCAAAATAAACATATATCAATAACTGATTAAATCCAGTTTTATACAGCTATTGTTGTGTACCTCTTAGGATGCATATTGGATTGCAATCCACGTGCCAAATATATAACTCATTGTTTTTAAAGTTTTTTAATAAATTGAGTTCCGTTGAAACGTTGAAAACAACTGAAAATTGCACCAATTTGGTTCATTGTAGACTATTTTGGTGCAAATAAGCATTAATTCCTATTGATTCATGTCATTCTGATGAAAAATTCAACAGCCCCTTTTTATATCGTTAGCAAACAGGTAGAATACGCCGCTATTTTCATCAACCCCTTGTCGGTTTAGACAACGTTGTTCACTTTCCGACATCAATAGGCTGTTCTTAATGACAACTCAGGCATTTGATATTAATAAACTTCGCAACATTGCGATTATTGCGCACGTTGACCATGGTAAAACCACATTGGTCGACAAGCTGCTTCAACAATCTGGCACGTTAGAAAGCCGTGGTGAGCTTGAAGAGCGCATCATGGACTCAAACGATCTAGAAAAAGAGCGCGGTATTACCATCCTCGCTAAAAACACAGCGATCAACTGGCAAGACTACCGCATCAACATTCTAGATACCCCTGGCCACGCCGATTTCGGTGGTGAGGTTGAGCGTGTCATGTCAATGGCTGACTCAGTTTTGCTTCTCGTTGACGCTGTTGATGGTCCAATGCCGCAAACACGCTTTGTAACGCAAAAAGCGTTTGCTCACGGGCTTAATCCAATCGTCGTTATTAATAAAATTGACCGTCCAGGCGCGCGTCCTGACTGGGTCATGGATCAAGTGTTTGATTTGTTCGACAACCTTGGTGCGACCGATGAGCAGTTAGACTTCCCTGTTATCTACGCATCAGCATTAAATGGTTGGGCAAGTCTGGATGCAGAACAATCGGGCGGCGATATGACGCCATTGTTCGAAACTATCGTTGACCAAGTCAGTCATCCAGATGCGGATCCTGAAGGCGATCTGCAAATGCAGATTTCTCAGTTGGACTACTCAAGCTACTTAGGTGTTATCGGTATCGGCCGTGTTACTCAAGGTAGCGTTAAGGTTAACCAACAAGTGACTATCGTGGGTGCCGACGGCGAAACACGCAATGGTAAAGTTGGCCAGGTATTTAACTACCTTGGTTTAGACCGTATCGATGCGCAAGCTGCGCACGCAGGTGATATCTGTGCGATTACGGGTTTAGGTGAATTAAAAATCTCTGACACAGTATGCGCTGTGGGTAAACCAAACCCGCTTAAACCGCTGACGGTTGACGAGCCAACGGTAACAATGACCTTCCAGGTCAACACCTCTCCGTTCGCAGGTAAAGAAGGTAAATTCGTTACTTCTCGCCAGATCCTTGAACGTTTGCAGCAAGAGTTGGTTCACAACGTTGCGCTGCGTGTTGAAGAGACTGATAACCCGGATAAATTCCGTGTATCAGGTCGTGGTGAATTACACTTGGGTGTTTTAATCGAAAACATGCGTCGTGAAGGCTTCGAGCTCGCAGTATCGCGTCCAGAAGTTATCATCAAGCATGAAGATGGTCAGAAGATGGAACCGTACGAAACACTGACGGTTGATATCGAAGACCAACACCAAGGTGCTGTCATGGAAAAACTTGGCTTACGTAAAGCCGAGATGACTGACATGAACCCAGATGGTAAAGGCCGTGTACGTATCGACTTTGAAGTACCTAGCCGTGGCTTGATTGGCTTCCAAACCGAGTTCATGACCCTGACTTCAGGTACCGGTTTGATGTACCACACCTTTGATCACTACGGTCCGCATAAAGGCGGTACTATCGGTCAACGTGTGAACGGCGTATTGATTTCAAACGCACAGGGTAAAGCACTGACTTATGCGCTGTTCAACTTGCAAGAGCGTGGCAAGTTGTTCGCATCACACGGTGACGAAGTATACGAAGGTCAAATCATCGGTATTCATAACCGTTCAAATGACCTGACTGTTAACTGTTTGAAAGGTAAGCAGCTGACTAACGTACGTGCCTCAGGTACTGATGATGCACAAACCTTGAGCCCACCGATCCGTTATACACTTGAGCAAGCGCTTGAGTTCATTAACGATGACGAGCTGGTCGAGGTAACGCCGGTATCTATCCGTATTCGTAAACGCGCGCTCACAGAGAACGAGCGTAAGCGTGCGAGTCGCGAGCCGAAAAGCTAAGTGTCTATGTGATGACACACAAAAAACCCGCCAACCGGCGGGTTTTTTTATGGGTGATATAAAAGTCATTGTGCTGCTATTAACTCTGGCTGCGGCAACACATAATAGAAAATCGAGAAAAAGTGTAGAATGCTCCCCGCTAGCACAAATAAGTGCCAAATCGCATGGTGATAGGGCATCTGCTTACGCACATAAAACACAACGCCTAAGGTATAGGCTAAACCACCGGCTAGCAGCAATAACAAACCACCCGTATCGACATTATCCAGCATCGGTTTGATGGCAATCAACGCCATCCAGCCCATGCCCAGGTATAAACTCAATGACAGCCATTTAGGTGGCTTTTTCACGCCCAGCTCAAGTACCACGCCAATCAGTGCAATACCCCACGCTACACCGAGCAATGTCCAGCCCCATGGGCCGCGTAAATTAATCAGTGCAAAAGGTGTGTAGGTGCCTGCAATAAGTACAAATATAGCGGCGTGGTCTAACTGTTGGAATACAGCCTTAATACGCGGCCAAGGAAAGGCGTGATAAAGCGTTGAGGCGGTGTAGAGCAGAATGAGGCTAGCCCCATAAATACTCGCTGCCACCACATGCCAAGTATCGCCGTAGGCGACAGACCAAACCAGCATCACCACCAGCCCAACGATGCTCAGTACCGCGCCTATACCATGCGTTAGCGCATGAGCGACTTCTTCTAAAACGGTATACGACTTATTACTCATCCACGCTCCAAACCTGGGGTTTCGTAGCCTTCACTGATATTTTTAAGCGCACGAATGAATTGGTCGAACTGCTTGCCATTGTCGTAATCTAACCGGTATTTGTTATGAAACTCTAGCGTCAGTTTTACGCCGTGGCCTTCCAAAAATACGGTGTAACCATCATGGTCAGTATACGCAGTAATACCATCAAGGACGTGCTTGCCTTGCTTTGCCTCGCCATGCTCATGGATCTTTTCATAAGCATCTAAAATAAGACGAAAATCGATCTCGTTTTTCATGCACTGTCTCCTTGCTTGTCCATTAATGTATACACAGTAATTATACGTAACATCGCCACTACTAGACTTGTTCTGCTCCAAATGCCCTTTCAGAGTCTATCGAAATGACTCAGTTGTCAAATATGAACATGTATACAAAATATACATACAATAATGCATGATAAGCAGAAAATCGCTATAATTAAACTGTATTCTAATTTGATGAGGTGTAATTTGGTTAGGCGTACAAAAGAAGATGCGCTCGCGACTCGCTCACAGCTGCTCGATGCGGCAGAGCGTGTATTTAGTGAGCGAGGTGTCACCCATACGTCAATGGCACAGGTCGCCGAGGCTGCGGGTGTCACTCGAGGCGCTATTTACCACCATTTTAGTAATAAAATGGCGTTGATTGAGTCGTTAATGGAGCGTGTGCGTTTGCCCATTGATGAGATGCGCGAGCAAATTGCACAACAACCTGAGTTCGATGCCCTGGTCGAGATACAGGAACGCACCAATGAGTTTTTAAACCGTGTTGCCACCGATCCACGGGTGCAGGCATTGGCAAACATTCTCATGCATAAGTGCGAATACATTGACGAAGTCAACCCAATCAAATTACGCCATTTAAGTGGCCGCAATGACTGTATCTGTGATGTCGAAGCGTTATTCGAGAAAGCGGTTAACGAGGGTCAGTTGCCACCCCAAGTGAGCCCACGCATTGCGGTTATCGGATTATTTGGCTTAGTCGATGGGCTGATTTACAACTGGTTAATGGATGATGGCTACTTCCCTCTTGTCGAGTATGGTGAAGCAGCCATAAATACGTATATCAACGGACTAAAAGCCTAAGGCTCATTACTATCTGCGCGGCGCTTACGCCCTTCACTGGCAATCGCGGTGGCAATGCCCTTCCAAGTGAAGGGCGCCATGTGCTCAAACACCAAAATATCCGAGAGGCTCATTAGTCACCCTGACTAAGGAAAGTCGATAGGAAATCTTCGTCCATTGCCGCGATGGTCTCATCATTAGCATTAGGACAGCAGGCAAAAAGAGGAGCAGTCCACGCCTGAACATTACCCAGGATATCGCGCAAATGGCTGAGACCACGGATACCACCCAGTCCACCGGGTGAGGCAGCTGCCAGTAACACTTTTTTGCCTTTCCATACCTGGCCGTCAACGCGCGACGTCCAATCAATCGCGTTTTTAATCAGTGGCGAAACAGAGGCGTTATATTCTGGGCTGACAAGCACAACTTTATCAGCCGCCGCAACAGCCTTTGCCAGCTGTTGCATTGCCTTAGGAACACCTTCTGCCTGCTCGTGGTCGCCGTGATAGATCGGCGCGTCTAATGCGTCAGCATCGAGTAACTCAAAATCAAACGTGTGCTTTTCGGCAACCTGCACCAAACGATGCTTTAATTTTGCATTAATTGACTCTTTACGACGACTGCCGCCGATAAACAAAATACTCATGAAAACTCCTGTAAAAGTGGGTTAAGCACCGCTGTTCATGCTTTCAATAAAGCGATTAGACTCATCAATGGCAGACTCCATCTCATCAATTAGGTCTGAGATATCGGTCTGTAAACGACTAAATTCACCGCGAATTGCGTCGATAGCGCGCGCGTTCAGGTTGTGTTTGAGATACAACACATTGTCTTGCATCTTTTGTAACACAGGGTCCATCTTTCCAGCCGCTCGTTCCATCACGCGAATGAGTTCACCATAATGACGTTCTGTCTCACGCAGACGTCGCTCACTCTCGCGGCGCATGGCATCATTACTGTAAAGCTCTAGCTCCTCGCTCCATTCATCAAACAAATCTTGAGCCACGTCGTCGACTTCTTCGATACGTTCGTTGACACGCTCAGCCGCAGACTTACTTGCCTCATAATCGTCACGCAGTGCGTTGTAGCGTTCTTCGAGTTCACCACCGTCAAATTGCAGCAGCGCATCCAAGCGCTCGAGAGCCGATTTGAACTCTTCTTGAGCATCGCTTTGTGCCTCTTTGGCGTCGTCAACACGATCGACCAAAATATCGCGCTTCTCGATGCCCAATTTCTCCATCGCTCCATAGTAGGCGCTTTGACAACCCACTAAGAACAACAACGTAAAAATACTTAACGCCAGCTTTTTCATTAGTCTCCCCTTACGGCGCGAACCAGTCGTTCATCTCGTTTATCTTGGTTGTAACTACGTACGACCAAAATCGCGTGAATGATCGCAAGGATATAAACTAAACCTAAAGCGCCAAATGAAAAAACAAATAGCACAATGCCTAAAGCTGTGAGTATCACGTTAAATAGGAATTGAAAGATCCGTCCGGTCGTCAACACCGCGAGCGGTGGAATCAAAACAGCTAAAATGTAACGCATAAAACCCCCTGTCGAGATAAATGAAATCCCCCCGTACGACCTCATATTAATGCATTGGTTGCACAATGAATACAAGTCTTAATAGGGCAGTCGTTTGCCATCCCAATGAAATAAGCCACCGGAGTCTTCAGCCGTGAGCCCCTGAATCACCTTAACAATGCGATCCGCCGAAAGTTCAGGCGAATAAAGTTTGTCTTCGGGCACACGCTTTTGAAATGGTTTCGAGAGATCGGTATCTGTCGTGCCTGGGTGGATTGCGGCAACCACAAAGGATTTATGTGAGCGTTTAAGTTCAATTGATGCAGTTTTGAGTAACATGTTTAAAGCCGCTTTACTGGCCCGGTAGCTGTACCAACCGCCCAAATAATTATCCTCGATGCTACCAACTTTCGCTGACAGTTGAATGAAAAAACGACTCTTCTTCTTGTCCAACAGCGGTTTGCACGCTTTAAGAATCATTAACGGCATGACAGCATTAACGCTAAAGAGCTTACTCAAGTTTGCTTCATTTAAATCGTCGAGCTGCTTTTCTGGGAACGTATCATCGTCATGCAGCATGCCTACCGTCGAAACAACGCCCTCAAGCACTTCACCGCGCTGATTAAATTCAGTGACCCACTGTTCTAAGGGTTCAGCGGTGTAATCCTCTATCGTCGTGTAATGTACACCGGCGACGCGTTGGTTAATTGGCTGACGCGATACTGCGATAATGGTGCTATCGTTGAACTTTTGCTTAAGCGCTTTCGTTAATGAAAGCCCGAGACCACCTGCGGCACCAAAGACTACAATTGCCATCTTGTGCGTTCTCCATCAATATAAGACTCATTCATCGTACGCAGAGATATGTAATTTTGACCAATATGAACTGGAAACTTTGGCTTAAACACGGTTTTAAATTTTCTCGGCATGTCGCACTTCGCAGTCAGTCCGACTCAATTAACGTGACCGCCGGCCATCTCACCTATGTCAGTTTATTGTCCCTAGTGCCATTGTTAGTGGTCACATTCACTGTGTTTTCCGCCTTTCCAGTCTTCGATGATCTCAAAAACAACATAGAGAGTGCGCTGTTTGCTAACCTGCTGCCCACTTCAGGCGAGCAGCTGAAAGAATATATCGATGAGTTTGTTGGTAATGCATCACAGATGACTGCCGTCGGTATCGCATTTTTATTTTTTGTGGCTGTCGCCCTTATTTCGGCGATAGATTCTGCGTTAAATAATATCTGGCGCGATACCAGCAGCCGACGTTGGACAGTATCTTTTGCCATTTATTGGATGATTTTGACACTCGGACCTGTTCTTATTGGTACGGGTTTGGCGGCAACGTCTTACTTAGTCTCGCTGTCTCAGTTTGCAGAAACGTATGTTTCGGGGATTCGTAGTTTTTTGCTGTCCGCAGTACCGGTCGTGACTAGTTTCATCGCCTTTGTACTACTTTACCAACTCGTGCCTAATCGACCCGTTAAATTCCGCTATGCGGCTTTTGGTGCCGCCTTTTCAGCCATTCTATTCGAGGTCAGTAAACAATTATTCTCGCTTTACATCACCCACTTTCCAACCTATCAGGCGATTTATGGTGCGCTTGCCACGGTGCCTATACTCATCGTTTGGATCTATTTGTCATGGTTGATTGTCTTAGCAGGTGCAGAGATGACAGTGAGTCTGGAGGAATATCGTTTAATCCATAAAAAGCGTACGCAGTCAGATTGATCTGTGCGATAGAATCGACAACCATATACTTTTTCACAAGCAAGAGTAGATAGCATGATAGGTTTAATTCAGCGCGTAAGCCGTGCTCAGGTAGATGTCGATAATAACAAGGTTGGCGGAATCGACGCTGGGTTATTGATATTACTGGGTGTTGAGCAGGGTGATAACGAGCAAAAAGCCAAACGTCTTGCCGAGCGTATTATCCACTACCGCGTGTTTACTGATGCTGAAGGCAAAATGAATCAAAGCCTCGTCGACAAGGGCTATCCGACTCTAGTTGTGTCGCAATTTACGCTCGCTGCCGATACTCGTAAAGGGCGCCGTCCCAGTTTTTCGAGCGCAGCTCACCCATCCGAAGCACAGACGTTGTACCATGTATTTTGCGACCATATCCAATCACAGGGTGTGCATGTAGAAACCGGTCAATTTGGTGCCGATATGCAAGTCAGTTTGGTAAATGACGGACCTGTCACCTTTGAACTACGAGTAGATTAATATGTATAAAGTGATAACCCCGACTACCGACACCGACTTTGAAAAATACTTTCATCTCCGATGGCGCGTATTGCGTGAACCCTTTCAGCGCCCGCTAGGTTCTGAGCAAGATGAGTACGATCAGGTCGGTTTGCACCGCATGGTCGTCAACGAAGCAGGTGAGCCGGTTGCGGTCGGACGTTTACATTTTAATAGCCCAGAGGAAGCGCAAATTCGCTTCATGGCCACCGCGCCTGAATATCGAGGCGAAGGTCATGGTGTTGCGATTATTTTTGCACTCGAAAGCGCAGCTCGCGCCGAAGGTGCCACTCACGTCATTATTAATTCACGTGATACAACCATTGGTTTTTATAAAAGATGTGGTTACCAGGTGGTGGAGGAAGCGGATACCGTCAAAAATCCGATGGCAGAACACCAACTGAAGAAGTCGTTCAGTGAACAAAACCGTATTATCTATCGCCCTGAATGGTGTGAAGAACTACAAAATACATGGACAAAAGAGATTCCTATATCTGACGCGATGGGGATCAAAATTCATCAATACACCGGACGCATGTTCGAAACGCGTGCTCAACTGTCACGTAACATCAACGTACACGGTACGATGTTTGCTGGTAGCATCTACTCGCTCGGCACATTAACGTGTTGGGGGCTGTTGCATCTGCAACTTTTAGAGAGAGAACTCGAAGGATCGGTTGTACTAGGAGATGGTAATATTCACTATCATAAACCGGTCACACGAGAGCCTCGAGCGGTCGCTTATTTGAGTGACGTAACAGGTGATTTCTCAGCGCTAAAAGAGGGCAAGAACGCGCGTATGATGATGAAGGCCCAGATCATGGATGATGAACGGCCTGTGGCTGAATTTACAGGCCGTTTTGTCGTGTTGGCTAAACGTGATTAAGCGGGCGTTATGTCCGCTAGCGTCACGCCTAAGCGACCCGACTTAATCAAATCACTCGCTGCTTTGATATCCGGTGCAAAATAGCGATCTTCCGCATAGTAGTCGACCTGTTCGCGTAAGATAGCGAACACTTCTTCTAATTTTGCACTGGCTTTTAATGGCCTTCTAAAGTTTAAGCCTTGCGCAGCCTCCAGCCACTCGATAGCAACAATATCGGCGATATTGTCAGCAATATCACTGATTTTACGCGCTGCAAAGGTTGCCATCGAAACATGATCTTCTTGATTCGCTGAGGTTGGCAGACTGTCAATCGACGCTGGATGAGCTAAGGTTTTGTTTTCTGAGGCAAGCGCTGCCGCAGTCACTTGCACCATCATAAAGCCCGAGTTCACGCCACCTTCCTCGACTAGGAACGCAGGCAAGTTGCTCAGATGTTTGTCAATCAATAGCGCGCCACGACGTTCCGACATTGCACCGATCTCACTCGCCGCGATAGAGATAATATCTGCCGCCATAGCCACGGGCTCAGCGTGGAAATTCCCACCCGAGATAATATCTTCCTGCTCACTAAACACGAGTGGGTTATCGGTCACGCCGTTCGCTTCACGTTCTAAAATCGTCGCCGCGTGCTTCAATTGATCATAAACCGCACCCATCACCTGAGGTTGGCAACGCAACGAGTAAGGGTCTTGAACCTTCTCACAATTTTCGTGATCTTTAGCAATCTCAGAGCTATCAGTCAGGATATCACGGAATGCAGCCGCCACTTGTTGCTGTCCGACTTGTCCGCGGACTTGGTGAATACGCGCGTCAAACGGTGCGCGTGACCCCATCGCTGCCTCCACTGACAAGGCGCCTACCAGAATCGAGCTATGGAATACACGCTCCACTTTAAACAATCCAGCCAATGCCAATGCGGTGGATGCCTGCGTACCGTTCAACAACGCAAGGCCTTCTTTTGGCGCCAGCTCGAACGGCTCTAAACCAGCTTTTGCCAAGCCTTCTTTGGCGGGCATACGTTCACCATTAACACGCACCTCGCCCTCTCCTAACAACGGCAGCACCATGTGTGCCAGAGGCGCGAGATCACCGGATGCTCCAACCGAACCTTTGCTCGGAATACACGGATAGACCTGATGGTTCAGCAGCGCAGTAAGGGCATTGATAACTTTTAGGCGAATACCCGAGAAGCCGCGCGCCAACGAGTTTATTTTTAGCAATAGCATTAGACGGACGACTTCATCGTCCATAAGCTCACCCGTACCGACCGAATGTGACAGCACAATACGGCGCTGTAAGTCGGTTAACTTTTCGGGTGGAATGCGTGTATTGGCGAGCAAGCCGAAGCCGGTATTAATACCGTAAACAACGCGCCCTTTATCCAATACTTTTTGTACAGTCGCTGCCGATCGCTCAATATCTTCGATAGCGGATTCCGCGAGCTCAAGCTGCTGTGGTTCGAAGTACCACGCACGGAGGTCAGCCAATGTAAGCTGACCAGGGTTTAATGGAAATTGGCTCATTGTTACTCCTTATTTCTCGAGCATGGGCAAATCAAGCCCCTGTTCTTGCGCACAGTTCTTCGCGATATCGTAGCCAGCATCCGCATGGCGCATCACCCCGGTGCCCGGGTCATTCCACAACACACGGCCCAAACGTTGCTCAGCTTCGTCGGTGCCATCGGCAACGATAACCACACCCGCGTGCTGGGAATAACCCATTCCCACGCCGCCGCCGTGGTGTAAGCTGACCCAAGTCGCGCCGCCTGCGGTGTTCAAGAGTGCGTTCAGTAGCGGCCAATCAGATACAGCATCGGAGCCGTCCGCCATACTTTCAGTTTCACGGTTAGGGCTCGCAACCGAGCCGCTGTCGAGATGGTCACGACCAATGACGATAGGCGCTTTTAATTCACCGTCACGCACCATTTCGTTAAACGCTTTCGCAATACGGGCACGGTCCTTCAGACCAATCCAGCAAATACGTGAAGGCAAGCCTTGGAAACTAATGCGTTCTTTCGCCATATCCAGCCAGTTATGCAGATGTGGGTTATCAGGAATCAGCTCTTTGACCTTAGCGTCGGTTTTGTAAATGTCTTCTGGATCGCCTGAAAGCGCAACCCAACGGAACGGACCAATACCCTCGCAGAATAACGGACGAATATAGGCTGGTACGAAGCCTGGGAAATCAAAGGCGTTAGCAACACCCTCATCTTGAGCCATCTGGCGAATATTGTTGCCGTAATCCAGTACGGCAGCGCCTTGTTGCTGGAAGTGCAACATTGCTTTCACTTGCACTGCCATTGAGCGTTTGGCTGCAAGCACAGTCGCCTGTGGATCGTTATCTTGCTCAGCCTGATATTTTTCGAGTGTCCAACCCTGAGGTAGATAACCATGCAAGGGATCATGCGCTGAGGTTTGGTCAGTCACCACATCGGGCGTTACGTTCCGTTGTTTTAGTTCTTCGTACACGTCAGCGGCGTTCCCGAGTAATCCAACCGAAATGGCCTTACCTTCCGCCATAGCGTTGTTCATTAATTCCAGCGCTTCATCCAAACTGGTCGCTTTGTGGTCCACGTAACGTGTGCGAAGTCTAAAGTCGATGCGGCTTTCATCACACTCAACCGCGAGCATACAAAAGCCCGCCATCGTTGCGGCCAGTGGTTGAGCACCACCCATGCCGCCGAGGCCACCGGTTAGAATCCATTTCCCGGTTGCATCACCCTCAAAGTGTTTGCGCGCTACCGCACCAAAGGTTTCATAGGTGCCTTGAACAATGCCTTGTGAACCTATATAGATCCAAGAACCAGCGGTCATCTGACCGTACATCATCAGACCCTTTTTATCGAGTTCGTTAAAGTGCTCCCAATTCGCCCATTCGGGTACCAAATTAGAGTTAGCAATCAGCACACGCGGCGCGTTCTCATGAGTCGGAAATACACCGACTGGTTTGCCAGATTGGACTAATAGTGACTCGTTCGGTTTTAACCGTTCAAGCGTTTCAACGATTTTATCAAAACACTCCCAGCTGCGTGCTGCACGACCAATACCTCCGTATACGACGAGCGCTTGCGGGTGCTCTGCCACCTCTTCATCAAGGTTATTCATTAACATGCGCTTGGCAGCTTCAATTTGCCAATTTGCGCAGGTTAATTCTGCGCCGCGATCAGCGCGGATAACGCGCGACTTATCTAAACGGGTAAATGACATTATTAACTCCTTTTTTAATCTAGTTTTGGCGCATCAAAGTTCATATGTCCGCCCAATTTGAATCGCGAGCCTGGGTGAGTCAGGATGGCGTAGCTCACGACGCCGCCGGAACTCCATGTCCGACGTATAATTCTTAAACACGGTTCGTCACGACTCACTTGCAGCAACTGACATACCGACGAAATCGGATGAATCGCTTCAATCTGGTGACTCGCTTCAGTCAGCGGCGTAACCACGCATAAATATTCGTGGGGCGTCACTTTGGTGTAATCCTGCTTTAAGTAGTCGGGCACCAGTTTGGGATTTACATAGCGCTCCTCTAACTGCACCGGTAAGTCGTTTTCCAAGTGCGTAATAGTGGAGTGCAAGACTTCGCTGCCCGGTTCAATTTGTAACGCCTCGGCGACTTGACTCGACGCATCCTGAATTCGTAAATGATGGACCTTAGCGCGGTATTCGTGACCTCGGTCGCGCACTTCATCAGCAATGTTCTTAATCGCCATGAACGATGTTTGCGATTTAATCGGTGCCACAAACGTGCCAGCGCCTTGCGTTCGAATCACAAGTCCCTCATCTGCTAATTCCTGCAAGGCGCGACGAGCGGTCATGCGGCTGACAGAAAACTGTTCGGCAAGAACGTTTTCAGAACTAACGGGGTGATTCTCCGGCCACTCGCCGGTCTCGATTTTGTCGTAAATGAATTGCTTTATATTGGAAAACTTGGCCATAGGACACCCAGCGGCATAAGCGTTGAACATGACAAAAAGTTTAGATCAGATCATTTGTCTATACAACCTGTATTTGCTAATCTAGTTAACACATCTAGCCAAACAGAATCCTAAGAGCCTTACATCATGCAACGAATCGAAAATATTCAACTAGTTACTTTAGATGCTGAACTGTCCGACTATGGACTGATTGAAGATGCCATCGTGATTGTTAACGGCACCCACATCGAGTGGGCAGGACCTGCGTTTGATGCCCCGTCCACACCCACCGCGGAAGTGATTGACGGCCAAGGTGGTTTAATGACGCCGGGGTTAGTTGATTGCCATACTCACTTGGTCTGGGCTGGCTCGCGTGCTAACGAGTTTGCTCAGCGGCTGCATGGCGCTACTTACGCTGAGATAGCACAAGCTGGTGGAGGGATAGCCGCGACCGTGCGAGCAACCCGAGAGGCAAGCTATGATGAGCTATTACAACTGGCACTAAAGCGAGCTAAAGCACTTATCGCACAGGGTGTAACAACTCTTGAGATTAAATCGGGCTATGGCCTTGACCTCGAGACCGAGCGTAAGCAATTACGAGTGGCGCGCGCAGTCGGCGAACAATTACCCGTACGAGTGAAAACCACGTTGCTGGCGGCTCACGCGATTCCACCCGAATTCACAAATAACGCCGACGGCTATATCGACGAAATAGTAGAACGTATTCTCCCAACGCTTGCTGATGAGGGACTGGTGGATGCCGTTGATGCGTTCTGTGAATCAATTGGTTTCTCACCTGCGCAAACAAAACGCGTATTTGAAGCGGCTCAATCCTTAGGTTTGCCCGTCAAATTACACGCCGAGCAAATCACGAATCAACAAGGTGCTCAGCTCGCAGCACAATTTAAAGCGCTTTCGGCCGATCATTTAGAGCAACTCGACGAAGCAGGTGTTCAAGCCATGGCAACGTCCGGTACCGTCGCAGTGCTGCTGCCTGGAGCGTTTTACTTTCTGCGAGATGACCAAGTGCCGCCGATTGAACTGCTGCGTAAGCACCGAGTGCCGATGGCGATTGCTACCGATGCTAATCCTGGATCGTCGCCGATTCACAACTTGCAACTGATGCTACAAATGGCGGCGACTTTCTTTAAGTTAACGCCAGAAGAGTGTTTGCGCGGCGTCACGGTTAACGCAGCTAAAGCGCTTGGTATGCATGGACAGGTCGGTGAAGTCAAAGCAGGTATGAAAGCTGATTTAGCTTTATGGGACATTCAGGATGCCGCCGAACTGACTTATCAGTTCGGCGTGAATCCACTGATTAAGCGTTGGTACGACGGCGTCGTTCACGTCCCAGCATATAAGCAATAACGAGCTCAGTTAACACTTGCCCCGTTTGCTTTTGACCCTCGTCAAAACCGGTGGGGCATAATGAAGGTGCTGCTTCAGCAAGGTGCAGGTAGGCAGCATCTTCGAGCTCGGCCAAACGTTTCACGAAACTAAATCCTTGCGCAAGGCTCAAGCCACTATAATTAACTGCGCTGGCGGGAACGCCTGTTAAACAATCAACATCGACCTCGATACCCAGTGGACGTTGCCAACTGACTGACTTAGCTGCGACTTCATCCATGACCTCCGCAAAAGGACGCCCGATAATACTGTGGATCGCATGATAGCGCATACCGGCATCAGCCATTTGTCGCAGGCTTGAGGCTGAATTTTTGGCTTGGTGTAAGCCCACAACATGATAGTGCGATAAAGCCCCATCGACATAGGCGTAACTAAAACCATTACCACTGTGCCGACCCTCACGAGCTCTAAAGTCCGCATGGGGATCGAGGTTAATAGCCCCACAAGGCTGCTGCTTAGCAGTCGAGAGACTTTTAAGTAACGGGTACGCGTTATTGTGTCCACCACCGACTAAAACAACTTCAAATCCGCGTACGAATAACGGCTCAACCACTTCGCGAACGCGCGCATCAACACGTTCAACAAGCTGTCGAATCGTTTGTAAGTCATGTTCATTATTGGCGTCTAAGGGTTCTGCCTGACTCATAAGATCGCTGCAGTCGACGGATCCGACAAGTAGCAATTCGTGCGTGGAAAGTAAGCCCGTATGTTGCAAGTTCGCAAAGCTACCTAGGAAAGCCTGCCAGCCACCCTCTGCACCGGGGCGACCGAGGTTTCCTTTAACACCGATACTCTCAGGCACACCTACAAGTGCAACGCGTTGTCCTAATTCCCACGCTTTGTCTAACGCCTCAGAGTAAGACCCCGAAGGCAGACCATTCATGGCCTGCCCGACTTTTGTTTCATGTGGCCGAAGTTTAACGTAGCGGCTTAAATCGTCAGTAATTAAAAACTCAGGCTTTTGCATTATTCGATATCAAGTGGCTCAGGAGATAAAATAACGCCGGTGCTATCCACGTAAATATGATCTTCTGGTAAAAACGTTACTCCGCCAAAATTCACTGGAATATCTATTTCACCAATTCCTTCGCTTGACGCACCTACGGGAATCGAGGCAACACCCAAAATGCCCATATCCAGTTCTTCAAGTGAGTCAACATCACGCACTGAGCCATAACAAATGATACCTTCCCAGTCATTATCCAACGCTTGCTCTGCAATGGCGAGGTCGATCAAAGCGCGGCGCACAGATCCACCGCCATCAATCAATAACACTTTGCCCCCACCATCTTGGTTCAGGGTCTCTTCAATCAGCCCTTTGTCTTCATGGCATTTAACGATGACGAGTTGTCCGCCAAATGAAGAGCGCCCGCCATAGGATTCAAACATCGGTTCAACGACATCGACCATATCGGGGTATAAATCACAAAGTTCTGAGGTATTGTATTCCATGACTGTATCCTGCGTTAGACAGTGCGAATTCAGGTAAGTATAACGGTAATTTGTGGTTTTAAAAATGCTCAATAGCCGCTTTGTTAAAATCTTTGAACGGTTATACTTGAATTATCCCACCAATGGCGCGTAATCTAATATAAATATAACAATAATTATTACTGTTTTCTGATGCCTGATCTCGATTTGGTCACCTCTTTGGCGATCGAAACATTAACTCATGTCATTCAAACTCTGATGTTGCTGGGATTCGCTGGCTTACTGCGGTTTTATCTTAAATCGTATCAGCAAGCATACCTCGGGGATTGGTCGGTCGCATGCTTGAGCTATGGTGCAAGCGAGCTTATTCGCGCTGTTCTAACATCGAGCGCACTCATCGGGACAAACTATCCTGAGTGGATTACACAGAGTCTTTATACAGGATCGATTTTTCTTCACTACTTGGCACTCACCTATATTGCTCTCGGCGCCTACAACGCCATTAAGGAACGTCACCTAAGCCAAACAACTCGGCATTTACTCCTCCTTATAACTACGTTAGCTGCCTCAGCCACAATTGCCTGGATGTTCTCAAATCAAACCGGTGAGTTGTCATTATTTGAATCTGAATTGCCACGCTTTATCGTGCCGGCCCTATTGTTCTTAGGTATTGCGCTCTTCATGTTTTTGCGCATCCCACCTGGCTTAGGTCCCAAAATTGTCGCCTCCGCATTTACATTTTTAGCAATCAAAAATCTTATTTTGTCGGCGGTGTTGTTATTCACTAATACCATTTATTTAGATTGGGTTATCAGCACTCAGGGCTTATTTACCATCGTATTCCTGACTATCATAATGGTCGGTATCGTAATCTGGCTGTTGGAATCGGAGCGTTCGACCTCGTTTTATGCTGTGCAGCGCGCCGAATATTTACACACACACGACGCCTTAACCGGTGTCGCTAACCGTCATCAATTAGTCAGTAAAATCCCCGTTTTAGTCGACTACTGCCGTTCAAATAACCGTCACCTATCCGTGATGTTACTTGGCGTTTCACGGTTTAAGTCCGTCAACGAACGGTTGGGTATTCGGGGGGGCGATCAAGTATTAAAAGAAATTGCCCGACGCTTACAACAATTTAAGCGTAAACCCGTTACCGTAGCTCGAATTAGTGGCGACGTATTTGCAATCATCTTCGATCACTTAAAAAGTCGTCGTCATATCATTGAACTTGCCACAGAGCTCCAGCACGAGTTGTCTCGGCCTATCGAGGTGAATCAGCGACAGATCACGCTGTCGGTTGGCGTGGGAATTTCACGCTACCCTCAACACGGTGTAAATGCTGAAATTTTATTGAACAAAGCAACACTAGCCCTAACCGATGCGAAGCGCCAAAACGCCTCCAATATTACTTTTTATGAGCGCGGGATGGATGACGCGTTCTCTCAACTTATTGATATGGAGCCGATTCTAAGAAAGGCGTTTAAAAATAACGAATTTGTTATTTATCTTCAGCCTCAGTTTGATTTCGACTACCAGCAATTATGTGGCTTTGAGGCACTAATCCGTTGGCAGCACCCCGAACGAGGCTTGCTCTCGCCAGCTGAGTTTATTCCGCACATCGAACAGTTAGGCCTAACCGAGTTGCTTGATAATTGGGTACTTGAACGCGCTGCCGAAATACTCGCAGATTGGAACAAACGTTTTAGTCACGTGTGGCCTATCGCGGTGAACTTATCGGCACAACAGTTCCAACAGTCTAAACTCGTCGAACACCTCACTGGATTAGTCGACAATTACCAATTAGATGCCAGTTATCTCGAGTTAGAAATTACCGAGACTGTCGCAATGTCCGATTTAAGTAATGGCATGGATGTCATTCGTCGACTTAAAGACCTCGGCTTTAAAGTCGCTATAGATGACTTCGGCACAGGTCATAGCTCACTTGCCTACTTGCGCTCTTTACCCATTAATAAGATTAAAATTGATCGAAGTTTTGTCAGCGAGCTGCAGGTTAATCGCACCGATGCGACAATATTAAAAGCAATGATTCGCTTGGCTCATGGTCTTGGTAAACGTGTCATAGCAGAAGGTATCGAAACACAAGACCAACAAGATATTCTGCAACAGCTTGGGTGCGACATGATGCAGGGCTATTTCTACTCACCGCCCATTAAGCTTGAGTTGGCAGAGCAGCTCATCGAGAACGAACTCAAACTAGGAAGAGAGCCGTTGCCAGCATCTTTGGCAACGGCATAAAGGCACCACTTATAGAATAAAGCGGCTTAGGTCTTCGTCTTGCGATAACTCACCAATGTGTTTATCGACATACGAAGCGTCAACGCTAATGCTTTCACCGCTATGATCAGTAGCATTAAAGGAGATTTCCTCCATCAGACGCTCTAGCACTGTGTGTAATCGACGTGCGCCGATGTTTTCGGTGGTCTCATTCACATGGAAGGCGATTTCTGCAATCCGTTGAATGCCATCGTCTGTAAAGCCAATTTCAACACCCTCGGTATTCAACAAGGCCTTATACTGAGTCGTTAGTGAAGCATTCGGCTCTGTCAAAATGCGTACAAAGTCACCACTGGTCAGTGCATCCAACTCAACACGAATTGGTAGACGACCTTGTAGCTCTGGAATTAGATCCGATGGCTTGCTCATCTGGAAGGCGCCTGATGCAATGAATAGGATATGATCAGTACGGATCATGCCATGCTTGGTATTGACCGTCGTACCTTCCACCAACGGCAACAGGTCGCGTTGTACGCCTTCTCTCGAAACATCAGGGCCACTACTGTCACCACGCTTACAGATCTTGTCGATCTCATCGAGGAAGACAATACCGTTCTGCTCGACAGATTCAATTGCCGCTTCCTTGACCTCGTCCGGATTAAGCAACTTAGCTGCTTCTTCATCGATTAATTGCTTAAACGCATCTTTGATCTTTATTTTGCGCTTCTTGGTCTTGTCATTGCCCATGTTCTGGAACATGTTTTGTAGCTGTGACGTCATTTCTTCCATGCCTGGCGGCGCCATGATCTCAACGCCCATTTGCGGCATCGCCAAATCAATTTCGATCTCTTTATCGTCTAAGCTACCTTCGCGTAATTTTTTACGGAACACTTGCCGTGAGTGACGTTGCTCATCATTGCCTTTATCTTCTTCTGCACCCCAGCCTCCTGAGGTACGCGCAGGCGGTAGTAGCACATCTAAAATGCGGTCTTCGGCAGCTTCCTCTGCGCGATAACGCACTTTTTGCATCATTTCTTCGCGCTTTTGCTTCACTGCTACATCGGTCAAATCCTTGATAATGGATTCAATTTCTTTACCAACGTAGCCCACTTCAGTAAATTTGGTTGCTTCTACTTTAATAAAAGGTGCGCGTGCGAGCTTAGCCAAGCGACGTGCAATCTCAGTTTTACCCACGCCCGTTGGGCCAATCATTAGAATATTTTTAGGCGTTACTTCATTACGCAAATCATCATCTAACTGCATCCGGCGCCAGCGATTTCTAAGCGCTACGGCTACCGCTCGTTTAGCTTTATCTTGACCGATGATGTGACGATTGAGTTCGTCTACAATTTCTCTTGGGGTCATATCTGACATCTTTTATCCCCTACTTATTTTTTGAGGCAGCGATTGACTGCTGTTCTTCGATGGTCTGGTAGCCATTCGTGTAAACACAAATGTCGCCTGCAATGGTGAGTGCCTTTTCTACGATATCGCGCGCCGATAACTCGGTCGTCTCCAACATGGCCGTTGCCGCTGCTTGAGCATACGGCCCCCCGGAACCGATAGCAATCAGGTCGTTTTCGGGCTGAACTACGTCACCATTACCGGTAATGATGAGCGACGTTTCTTTATCGGCAACTGCGAGCAATGCCTCTAAGCGTCGTAAAGCGCGGTCTGTTCGCCAATCTTTCGCGAGTTCTACGGCAGCTCGCATCAAGTTACCCTGATGTTGCTCTAGCTTTGATTCAAAACGCTCAAATAATGTAAATGCATCTGCGGTTCCGCCAGCAAAACCGGCTAATACTTGATCGTGGTAAAGGCGGCGTACTTTTTTAGCGTTACCTTTCATGACGGTGTTACCAAGCGAGACTTGGCCATCACCACCAATAGCGACTTTGTCGCCCCGTCTTACGGATACTATCGTGGTCAAAACAAAACCCTCTCTAGCTAATACGGTGAACTGCAAGCGATGTTGCAATGCGATTATTAGCTATTTGAGGGTGTATTGATAAGATTTCAAGGCATCCAACGATGCCTTTGCAGTTTTAACGAGTTTAGTCGAGGTTCCAGTTCCAAATCGCGCAACCGTAAATCTTAGCTCGTTGCAATTTATGCCGCTCTCTTTCAGCCGCGCGCTTGGTCTCGTAAGGCCCAAGAATCACGCGATACCAAAGACCGTTTTTACCCTCAGAGCTTCGTACTTGACTCTCTAAGCCGGCCATTGCAATTTCAGCCCTTAGACGTTCGGCGTCAGATTGCTTTCTAAATGACCCACACTGCATCAGTTTGGGAGGTCCGAGTTCGCGCTCAGGCACATCGACTTCAACCTGTTTACTTTCTAGTTCCTGAATATATTGCCACTTTTCCTTTGGCTTTGGGGGTAACTCGTCAGCCGCCTGTTGGTCTGTTTGTTTCGCTGGCAACTTATCACCATCACCATTAATACTCAGCAAACCGTAAATAAATGCGGCCATTAAAGCCAAGACAAGCACAATTGCAACCCACGGAACTTGTTTGGGTTGCTTAGCGGCAGCACCGCGAGCCGACGGTTTACCCCGTTGACCGGACGATTTGCCAGACTTCTTTTTAGGTTTGGGTTTACGATTAGCGTAATCCATGACTTACATCTTTTCTAACGTCGGTATACCCAATAATGCTAAGCCTTTTTCAAGCGTATTAGCCGTTAAACGGGCTAGTTTAAGACGACTATTACGCACCGCCTCGTCCTCTTGGTTGAGGATAGGGCAGGCTTCATAGAAGCTCGAGAAGTAACCTGCGAGTTCAAACAAGTAACCACATAAGAAGTGCGGCATGGCTTTATCGAATACACGGTTCACCACTTCCTCAAACCGAATCAGTTGATTTGCGAGCGCAAGCTCACGCTCATCTTCGAGCAGCCAGTCAGCGTCCATATCAAACGAACGTTCACCTAACTTATCGAAAATACTATTCACGCGAGTAAATGCATAAAGTAGATAAGGCGCTGTATTGCCCTCAAACGTGAGCATTAAATCCCAATCGAAAATATAATCCGATGTTCTGTTTTTTGATAAGTCGGCATATTTAACTGAGCTAATACCGACCACTTTCGCGACCGCCTCTTGCTGCTCAGCAGTCAGGTCAGAGTTCTTCTGCTGTAACAGTTCGAGTGCTCTGCGCTCAGCTTCATCCAATAAATCAGCAAGTTTAGTCACACCACCGTCGCGACTCTTATAAGGACGCCCGTCCTTACCCATAACAGTGCCGAATCCATAATGCTGAGTTTTAATATCACCCTCAATGAACTTGGCTTTACGCGCTAAGGTAAAGATCTGTTCGAAGTGCAAAGATTGACGCGCATCGACAAAATACATCAGGTAGTCGCCACCGAGTTCTTTTTGACGATACTGGATTGCAGCAAGGTCAGTGGTCGCATACAAATAACCGCCGCCCTTTTTCTGCACAATAATTGGAAGGGGTTCACCTTCTTTACCTTTAAACTCGTCTAAAAATACGCACTGCGCACCTTGGTCTTCTACTAACAGCCCTTGCTCTTTGAGATGTTCGATAACACCGGGCAGACGGTCGTTATAAGCACTTTCGGCCATCACATCGTCACGGGTTAACTTCACACCCAAACGATCATACACTTCCTGACAGTGCGTCAGCGACACATCTATAAATTGATTCCACAGCTTCAAGCAATAGTCATCACCTGACTGTAGCTTGACGACTAATTCACGTGCCCGCTCGGCAAAATCTTCGCTTTCGTCGAAGCGCTTTTTGGCAGCTTTATAAAAAGTTTCTAAATTACTGAGCTCATAGTTAGCCGCTTCGCTATCCAGCTCTTCCATGTGCGCCAGCAACATCCCGAACTGAGTGCCCCAATCACCTACGTGGTTTTGGCGAATCACCTTATGGCCCAACATTTCGGCGGTACGCGATACCGCATCGCCAATAATCGCCGAGCGCAAATGACCTACGTGCATTTCTTTCGCTAGGTTAGGTGATGAATAATCAATAACAATGGTCATTGGCTTTTCAGCACGCTGAATACCGAGATCAGCACTACTCAGCATGGTGGTTAACTGACTCTTTAACTGGTCCTGTGCGATCGTAAAGTTAATAAAGCCAGGTCCAGCGATATCGGTTTTGGCAATCAGCGTGTTCGCCGGAATCGCTTCAATAACCTTTTCCGCTAATTGACGCGGATTCATTTTTGCAGGCTTTGCCAGCATCAACGCCAGATTGGACGCAAAGTCGCCGTGTGACTTATCTCGTGGTCGGTCCAACTGAATCTTCACGGTTAGATCCGTAGGAAGAATACCGTCAGCTTTTAATTGGCCCACAGCATCAGTAATTAACTGTTCAAGTTGCTCTTTCATCGACACGACTACCTGTATTAACGTTAAAAAGGAAAGAAAAAGTGATTCACAATAAGAGGGTTAGTTTACCTGTTTTTGCGCGTTTATGTGAAGTCTTGTGGATCAATGTCCAACGACCATCGTATACGGTTGAGAATACTGAGGTTTTCCCACTGGCTGAGTAAATATTTAACGACTTGATAGCGTTGTTTACGCGATGTCGTCTGCAGTATCCATTGATAACGATAACGACCTGCTCGTTTTTCCATTAACGCGGGAATCGGACCGACGCCCATGACGCCCGCAACCTCGGGTAAGCAAGCAGCCATATGATTCAATGCCTCGACAACTTGCGCTTTGTCGGTACTTTCGGCCCGCACCAGCGCCCAATGCTTGAACGGGGGAAGCGCTGTCGCCTGCCGTTCAGCCAAAGCGGTTAGCGCAAAGTGTTGGTATCCATTATTTAGCAAATCTTGCACTAAGTCGTGCTCGGGATGATGCGTTTGTAGCACGACTCGGCCGCGTTTGTGAGCTCGACCCGCGCGACCCGATACTTGTGTAAACAGCTGAGCCAACCGCTCTGGCGCGCGAAAATCAGCGCTATACAAAGCGCCATCGACATCCAACAGCGCGACTAAAGTCACATTGGGGAAATGGTGCCCCTTGGCGAGCATCTGGGTACCCACCAAAATGTGATGTTTATGCTCGGAGGCCGATTTTAAGTGTGCGTCTAACTCGCCTTTGCGTCGTGTAGAGTCCCGGTCTATCCGCAAAACGCTGTGCTCGGGAAATCGTTGATTAAGAAAATCTTCGAGTTGTTCGGTACCCACACCATGCGATATTAAATGCGTTGAGCCACATTGCTCACACTGCTTTGGGACAGGCCGTTGGCTATCGCAATGGTGACAATGTAGGCGCCGTTGTGCTTGGTGCAACGTATAATACGCATCGCAACGTTTACACTGAGCAATCCACCCACACTCATGACACATCAGCGCAGGTGCGAAGCCACGCCTATTTAAAAACAGTAGCACCTGGTTATGCTTACTTAGCTCCTGTTCTATTTGTTGTAGCAAGGGTTCCGACAAGCCCGCCTGCATCGGTAGACCTTTCAAGTCTATAAGTTCATGCTCAACGCTTTCTGCAACACCGGCGCGTTGAGTTAGTTGCAACCAGTGAAAGCGCTGATTAACGGCATTATTAAGGGTCTCGAGCGCAGGCGTAGCACTGCCTAGAATGATCGGAATATCAAGTAATTGCGCACGTTTAATCGCAATATCGCGAGCGTGATAACGAAATCCATCCTGCTGCTTATAGGACAAGTCGTGCTCTTCATCGACGACGATCATGCCTAAATCAGCGAACGGAGTGAAAATGGCTGAGCGTGTGCCAATGACAATGCCTGCCCGATTCGATCGACTGTTGAGCCAAGCATGAAGACGTTCTGTATCATTAAGGTTAGAGTGTAAGACCTCGACTGGAACATCAAAACGTTGCCGAAAGCGCTTAATCGTTTGCATCGTCAAGCCAATTTCAGGTACTAAGACTAGCACTTGCCGACCTGCTGCTAAGACATGCTCGATAGCTTGTAAATACACCTCGGTTTTGCCACTCCCGGTTACACCCTCGAGTAGAAAGCTTGCATGACCAGATATTTGCTTAATTGCGCTAAGCGCAACCGCTTGTTCTTGGTTAACCGCGAGTGGTTCTTCGCTGAGCGCCATCTGCCAATGTTGTTCTGCATTAAGCTCAGGCCTTTCTTCAATGCGTCTAACCCAGCCTTTATCGCAAGCAGCGCTACTGACTGTGGTACTAATCTGAGCCTGCTTAAGTTGCGCTGCGCTGACTCGACCTTGTCTTAATAGCCCGAGTAACTGCTTCTGCTTGGGCGCTCGGTCAAGCGCAGTATCACTCGAACTCGGTGCATCCTGCGCCAACTCATAATAAGTAACGGGCGCATAGCCGATGGGTTTCCCCTGTCTCAACAATATGGGTAAAGCATTAGCAAATACATCACCCAGACTATGCTGATAGTAATCTGACGCCCAATTTAAAAGTTGCCACAGCTCGGCTTTCCATACCGCGGTGGTATCTAGTTGTGCCAGCACTGACTTGGCTTCAAACGTGCTCGGCGCTGCAACATTAAGTTGCGTTATAATGCCGACCAATTGCCGTTGACCAAAAGGCACCCGCACACGCGCACCGAGCACTGCCGGTTCCGACAAATCATATTGGTAAGTGAAGCTGCGCCGCAACGGCAACGGTAACGCCACTTCAATGTAGTGAGGGCTGTCTATCATAGCGCTATTCTGAAACGCAATGAGCGATAAAACAAGCGTAATAAGCCTCTTGAATGATCAGTGAAGATCGCATAAAATGCCGCGCTCTTAAACATTGTTGTTTTTTTACACATGGTGTCCTGCGCAGACGAGGCGACTGGATAGCGATGTGGCCTAACTCGAGGTATTCCCATGAAACAAGGTATTCATCCTAAGTACGAAGCAATCAAAGTAACTTGCTCGTGCGGTAACGAATTTGAAACTCGCTCTACTCGCGTAGAAGATCTACACATCGACGTATGTTCAGAGTGCCACCCATTCTACACTGGTAAGCAACGTGTAATGGACACAGGTGGTCGTGTCGACAAATTCAAGAAACGTTTTGGTACTTTGGGCAAAAAATAATTGCCGGTACGCAAAACGTATAAAAATGAGCTTTTCAGCCCATTTTTACAAAAAAGGCGCCAAATGGCGCCTTTTTTCATATCTACTCTGCTCAGAGACACCATTGTTAAAGAAAAGTTGACTGGTGTGTTTTTAAACACATCAAAAGTTAGCATGATCTGAGTGAGTCCACATAAGCAGGTAAGATTTGTTATTTTCCTAATTGCCTTTATCCTAATACATCATCCTTTATTCATTTTTTCAGGTTGCCTAAATGTCAGATTTCCGCCAAAAAGCGTTGGATTATCACCAATACCCCACACCAGGTAAGATTTCAGTTGAACTCACCAAGCCAGCTGACTCTGCGAAAGACTTAGCGCTTGCCTACAGTCCGGGTGTTGCGGAACCAGTGAGAGCCATAGCTGAAGATCCCGACAATGCCTATAAATATACGGCGAAAGGCAATATGGTCGCTGTTATTTCTAATGGTACCGCGATTCTTGGTTTGGGTAACTTGGGGCCGCTGGCATCAAAGCCCGTGATGGAAGGGAAAGCACTGTTATTTAAGCGGTTTGCAGGATTAGACTCCATCGATATTGAAGTCTCCCATCGCACTACTCAAGATTTCATTAATACAGTGGCGAATATAGCCGACACATTTGGTGGTATTAATCTTGAGGATATCAAGGCGCCTGAGTGTTTCGAAATCGAGCAAGCGCTTATTGAAAAATGTAACGTACCTGTGTTTCATGATGACCAACACGGCACGGCTATTGTGACCGCTGCAGGCATGTTGAATGCACTTGAAATCCAAGGTAAGTCCCTTAAAGATGCCCATATTGTTTGCATGGGTGCGGGGGCCGCCGCCATCGCCTGTATGGAGCTACTTATCAAATGTGGTGCGCAACGCGAACATATTTACATGTTGGATTCCAAAGGTGTCATCCATACTCGCCGCGAGGATCTCAACGAATATAAAGCGCTCTTCGCAAACAACACTGACAAACGGACGCTCGAAGAAGTCATTGAAGGGGCCGACCTGTTTCTCGGTGTTTCAGGACCTGACCTACTCTCGCCAGAAACGCTTAAACTGATGGCTGATAAGCCGATCGTGTTCGCTTGCTCTAACCCGGATCCAGAAATTAAGCCCGAATTAGCTCAGCAAACTCGCGACGACATTATTATCGGCACTGGTCGTTCTGACTACCCTAACCAAGTCAACAATGTGTTGTGCTTTCCGTTCATGTTTCGCGGCGCTTTAGATGTGCGTGCAACCGCAATTAACGATGAGATGAAAATTGCAGCGGTTGAAGCCATCCGCCAGCTCGCAAAAGAGGAAGTGCCTGATGAGGTCAAAAAAGCAGCCGGTATTGATGAACTCACTTTCGGCGCTGATTACATCATTCCTAAACCCATGGACCCTCGCTTGTGTCAGCGCGTAGCTAAGGCAGTGGCAGAGGCAGCGGTCGATTCTGGTGTTGCCAAAATCCCGCTACCTGAAAACTATATGCAAGATTAAGGCGTATCGAGTTCATCATCTGCAGGAATTGGAAGCCCTCGTGCTTCTAATTCTTCGCGTACTGCCTTAGGTATTTTATTTGGATTGGTCTTTTCTAAATCGGTATCCGTCGGCAACGGTTGGCCCGTAAAAGCGTGTAAAAAGGCTTCGCAGAGTAGTTCGCTGTTCGTAGCATGACGTAAGTTCTTAACTTGACGGCGAGTTCGCTCATCGGTGAGTACTTTAAGCACGCGAGTCGGTATTGATACGGTTACCTTTTTTACCTGTTCGCTTTTACGCCCGTGCTCTGCATAGGGGTAGATATAATCACCATTCCACTTCATCGTGAGAGTCCTGCCTTAGTCAAAAACCATATAAGTTATATTGAATTTTACTCAATCCCAGATGAAGGTCAAATTTTATCCGTCTAGATGGCTAAAATTTGCTGACATTTGGCGTTTGATGTTTTAGCCTTAGTCATTACATCAGTTAATTCATTTATTTGAGAGGTATCGCCAATGACCGCAGAGCCGAGCTTAGATCAGATTCGGACGGTAGCCGATAACGTTCAAGTGCATAAGTTTGGCGGCAGTAGTTTGGCTGACGCTTTTTGTTATCGTCGCGTGGCACGCATTGTAACCGAATATGCAGGCGCAAGCGATGTTGTGGTGGTCTCGGCGGCGGGTGATACCACTAACCGTATTTTAGCAATTATTAAAGCTCAAAAGGAGTCTGGCGATACGGCTGATATTTTACTCGACCAACTGGAGCGGTTCCAACAAGGATTAATCCACGAACTTCTCGGTAGCGAGTTTGCGGCACCTATCCTTGAGCAGTCGACTGTGGATTTTCAACGCTTCCGCGACTTCGTTGCGGGTAAAGAAATTATCGAACACGAGGCAGAACTACTGTCTTACGGTGAACTTTGGTCAGCTCGACTCCTTGCGGCATTATTAAGGAAACAAGGTACTAAAGCAGACCATATTGATGCACGTGACTTCCTAAAGGCTGAAGACGCCCCTGAGCCCGTTATTCAGGAGTTAGAGTCGCGCCATAATTTATTAAATCGCGTAGCACCTTTTCCCGGCACACGATTTATTGTTACGGGCTTTATTGCACGCGGTTTAAACGGTGAGAGCCTCACACTAGGTCGTAACGGCAGTGACTATTCTGCGACTTTGGTTGGTAGCTTACTTAATTCAAAGCAAGTCACTATTTGGAAAGACGTCGCCGGTGTTTATTCAGCCGATCCGCGTAAGATAGAACGTGTCGTCAGTTTGTCGACCTTAGATTGGAGCGAAGCAGAAGAGCTGGCTCGATTAGGCAGCCCGGTGCTACACCCTCGCACATTCCAACCTGTTGACCGCGATCGTATGGTCATTTCGGTGCGCTCAAGCCTAAAAGTTGAAAATCAGCAGACCCGTATTGGCAATTTCGAACATACAGAACCTAAGGGTAAAGTATTCACATCTTTGTCCGAAGTTGTATTGTTTAAGGTCGAACTCAACGACCGCGAGCTCGTCAAACAACTTGACGCGCTGGATTTAACGCCATTGGTAAGCTGGACCGAACCCGAAAAACATCAGCAATACTTGGTTTTCCACCAAAACCACTTGAACTACATCAGCCACTGGCTCGACCGCATCAATGCGGGTAATGCAGTCACGCAAATCCACGGCTATTCAATGGTGGCACTGGTTGGTAATCGCATTCAAGAGACGGATCAATATAATACCTTCAAACTACAGTTAGGCGAACAGAAGGTGCGTCGCTTTGCGGTCAGCGAAGACGGGTGTTCTGCGGTCGCCATATTAGAACAAAAGCTTGATAACCGTTTACTCAACCGGCTTCATAGCCAGTTATTTAACTATCGCCGCAGCTTAGGCGTGCTAGTCATTGGTCGCGGTAACATTGGTACAGCTTGGTTGGACTTATTCCGTCAACAGCGCGACCGCATTAACCAAGTAATGGATGTCCGAGTAATAGGTATCGCTAACTCTAAGAAGCTCTGGCTTGACTATAGTGGCGTCGAATTGAATGAGTGGCAAGCAGGGTTTGACCGTTTATCACGCCCATACGTACTAACCGAGCTGCTTCGAGAGTTGCCCAATGCACCTTACGATGAATTGGTTATGATTGACCTAACCGATGCTAAAGCCGTTGCGCAACTCTATCCCAGCTTATTTGCCAATGGGTTGCACATTATTAGTGCGAATAAGCGCGCTGGCTCAGCTGAGGAATCTTTATACCGTGAAATTCGCACGATCCAGCATGAGTATAAACGTGAGTGGCTTTATAACACCACGGTCGGTGCAGGATTGCCACTTAACTACGCGATTAACGATTTACGGGGCTCCGGCGATGAAATTCGTAGCATTTCGGGGATTTTTTCCGGCACCATGTCTTGGCTATTCGAGAACTTCACGGACGGTGTTAAATTCAGTGATTTAGTATTAGAAGCTAAAAAGCGCGGCTATTCAGAGCCCGACCCACGTGAGGATTTATCCTGTCAGGATCTGGTACGTAAGCTATTAATCTTAGCTCGCGAAATTGGTCTTAAACTTGATTGGGAAGATATCAGCGTGAGCAGTTTGGTGCCTGAAAGTCTTCGCGATATCTCTGCCAGTGAGTTTTTACAACGAGCTCACGAGTTAGACGAGCCAATGGATACCATGCTTAAGGAAGCAGCCAAAGACGGTAATGTGCCGCGCTTACTCGCCAGCTTCTCGGTCTCTGAAGAAGGGCGGGTCAGTGCGAAAATAGGTGTCGAATATATTCCAGCAGGCGATATGCTGGCCAACCTGATCCCTGGCGAGAATATCTTTGTGATATACACCGATTGGTATTCAGAAATGCCACTGGTTATTAGCGGCCCAGGCGCAGGTAAGCACGTCACAGCCGGCGGCGTACAATCTGATCTCAACCAATTACTGGCAAAACTAACGGTGACGGGTTAGAACAACCCGTCTTCGTTATTAAAGATATCTTTGTTATCGCGCTCATCTTGAGCATATTCAGTTGGCTCGGTGCCACTGATAAAATACTCGAAGCGGCTCGTGTAGTCGTTTCGATGCGATAACTTACCCGTTTCCATATCAATTCTCACACTCACCACGTTGGGTGGAATGGTAAAGTCATCGGCTGGAAATTTGCCGACCGCTTTTTCCATGAATAAGATCCACCCTGGCAATGCGGTTTTCGCACCCGCTTCACCTCCTGAGATTGGTTGTTCTTTACTACTCAGCAACGGGTTCATCGTAGTCCGACCCAACTCGCGTGATACATCGTCAAAGCCCACCCATGTGGTCGTCACTAACCCCGTCGTAAAGCCAGAGAACCAGGTGTCTTTAACATCATTGGTGGTACCGGTTTTACCTGTAATCGATCGTCCCGTGACATTAACGATAGGTTTAGAACGTTGGATGCGCCATGAAGTACCATTCCAGCCTGTTTTATGAGCCCAACTGCCTCCACCCCATACCGCTGAATTCATCGCTTGGGCAACCAAAAAAGCGTTCTGCTCAGAAATTATACGGGGCGCTCCATTCTCACAGTCTTCACAAGCTAGCTTCGGTTGTGCTTCGTAGACCACCTTTCCATCACCGTCTTCTATTCGCTCGATAATGTAGGGGTTGATCAAGAAACCGCCATTAGCGAAAGTCGCATAGGCACGCGCAACTTCCATTGGTGTCATAGATAACGAGCCCAGCGAGATAGATTCATTTTCTGGAATCGTATCGCGTGGAATACCAAACTTCGCGATATGATCGGCGGCGGTTTTAACGCCAAGTTCCCGTATTAGGCGAACAGAGACCACGTTTTTTGACTTAGCTAATGCCTTGCGAAGGCGAATAGGGCCTTCATAGACGTCCGGAGAGTTTTTAGGACGCCAGGCGATACCCGCGCCCGGATTCCACTGATTAATAGGTGCGTCATTCACCAAGGTAGCCAAGGTAAAACCTTGCTCGAAGGCTGCCGAGTAAATCAGGGGCTTGATATTTGAGCCTACTTGTCGCGCTGCTTGTAAGGCGCGATTATATTGGCTGAGATTAAAGCTATAGCCTCCAACTACTGCCTCTACGGCACCATCTTGCGGCTTTAAGGAAACAATCGCAGAACTTGGTTCCGGCACTTGTGCTAATCGAAGTTGATGCTCATCACCCACCGAACGCACATAGATAACGTGTCCCGGCTGCATAATATCTGTAGCAGACTTAGGCGCCTCACCTTGGCGCTCCTCATTAAGATACGGACGCGCCCACTTCATCGCATCCCAGTTTAAGGTCGTTGCTTGTTCATCACCTTTGATTAGGATTTGCGCTGATTGTTCATCAACGCCCATAACTACTGCGGGAACGACAGCGCCAATGCGATCGACACGCGCTAAATAGTCAATAACCTCGGCCTGCGATAATGCCGGTTTACCCTCTTTTTCGTTCCAAAGTACGCTGACAGGTCCCCGATAGCCATGACGCTCATCATAACCATGTAGGTTATTCCAAATAGCCTGTTGAGCGGCTTGCTGGACATCGCTACGGACAGTCGTATAAACGTTGTAGCCGCCATTGTAGGCCTCCTCTTCACCAAACCGCTCGACCATATCTTGGCGCACAATTTCAGCAAGGTAAGGAGCGTTCACTGTTACTTCAGCACCATGACGACGCGCGGTTACAGGTGCGTTCACAGCATCATCAAATTGTGCTTGGGTGATTTTCTTCTCATCCAGCATCCGCAGTAATACTACACGACGGCGTGCTTTAGAAGCTTGTGGATTACTAATCGGGTTTAAATTAGATGGCGCTTTGGGCAACCCTGCGATAGTTGCGATCTGTGCCAAACTCAACTCATTTAAAGGTTTACCGTAATAAACTTGGGCAGCGGCACCCACGCCATAAGCGCGATGACCAAAGGCGATTTTATTTAGGTAAAGCTCTAGAATTTCGTCTTTTGTCAGTAGCTGCTCGATATGCAAAGCAATAAATGTTTCTTTTATCTTACGCATCCAAGCTCGGTCAAAACTTAGGAAAAAGTTTCGCGCCAACTGCATGGTGATGGTGCTGGCACCTTCTTTCACTTCACCCGTCGTAATAAGGACACCAAAAGCTCTCACGACACCGATAGGATCAACGCCAAAGTGTTGGTAGAAACGGCTATCCTCAGTTGCGAGAAAAGCATCAACCATGGTCTGTGGGACATCCTCAAGCTTAACAGGAATTCGGCGTTTTTCACCAAACTGCGAGATCATCTGCCCATCTTTGGTGAATACCTGCATTGGCGTTTGTAACTTGACATCCCTTAGCGTTTCAACACTCGGGAGCTCGGGCTTAACATAAAGATAGAGCCCTCCCACGGTCAAGATCCCCAATACGCCCAAAGCGGCGACTATCCACGCGAATCGCTTTAAAAACCTCAAAAACCTACCCCACTTCTGTGACGTTGTTGAATATCTGACACCTTTGTATAACTAACTATTATGGCTGATTTTCAAACTAAACACTACGCTTGCAACCCTCAACCCAAGACAAAATTTTATAACCCAAGATGGTGTAAATAAATGAAGCCTTATTTATCCGCTGCAATGATTGAAAACAATGACATAAGGCTATTGACGCTAGAAATAAAAAAGGGACAACTCGCGACCAAACATTACCTAACTGACGCAATTGATCAAATGAACTGGCGATACTATAAGTCCCGTTTAAGCCTCTTAATCCCGTGTCAGTTTGTATACTTGCAGACAGAAATCAGCTCACAGCCAAGCAACCTCTATCAGGACAGTCACATCGTCCCGATGCTCGGTAGCCAACAAATCAATGGTCATGAGGACGCTATCGAGCGACTGACCGAAAAGCTACCACTGAAACCCCGTGTATTGGAGCCTGCACCTCAGGCATGGGTACGCTGTACTAACTACTTCCTTCCGGGCCTGCCCGCCTACGCGAGACTCGCAAAACCGGCAACACAGTGGACCATCATTTTTCGCGAACAACATCTGTATATTGTGCTACGAGTGACACGAGGTGTTCTAGTGTCTTTACACTCAATTTCACTCCTTGAGGCCATCAACATCGAAGAGCTTGATTCAGTGGTGATGAGTTACCTAAGTACGGAAGAGGATGACATTTTAAAAGCACGATTATTTAATTTCTCGGGACTTTGGCAGAACCTGTGCTCAGCGACACAGTCATTTGCAAGCGAGGCGTCACCCGCGTTAATCGGTGCAGCTCTGAGAGGCTTTTTCCCATGGCGTGGTTAAACCTCAGTGACTGGCGCTCGGCTAACAGGCGCAGAAATCAGCGACAACGTCTTATCGCCGTTGTTCTTTTAAGCCTATTTAGCCTACTTAATATCACCGCCGTGGTGGACCCCTTATACAGTCAGTTTACCCTTCACAACTTAGATGTAGTCCATTCACGCGTGACTCAATGGCAAACAGCCCAACAAAATCAGTTATCAGCGGCAACACGTTACCAGCAAGATTCATCCGCTATCCAACAACAAGTCAACCAAGTTAGCCAGATATTAACTTTAGAGTTGAGTAATTTGACGGGGTTAAACATCGACCGCGCTCATTGGACATCTTCCCAACTATCATTAAGTGGTACATACCATAGCCCCGCTGAGCTGACACAATTGAGTGAGCGTTTGCGGCACGATGGAACGCAGAGCGTACAACTGCAATTAAAAGCTCATAACCATGCACAACTCGATGTTTATAAACCATAGTAGAAGTGCCGATGAAAAGTACATTAGGTTTCTATTTAGCGCTATGTTTAACATTGGTACCTGTACCAGCAAGCTTTATCTTAGCTTCATGGTATTTCGAATCTAACCAACGGGAGACTCGCCATGAAACTCAGATACTTTGGCAACAGACAGAGAAAAGTAAACTCACCTTCATCGCTCATCAACCGTCAGTAGAGCGACGCCCAATAGCGCGTTGGCTGACCCTCGCCTTAGCGGCAGCTCAACGTTATTCGCTAACCCAGCAGATCCCCATAGCATCGGATGTAAAACTGCGGATTAAGTTACGCGGTCAGTCGAAACAATTAATTGAGTGGTGGGCTGATGTATCTACCTCATGGCCAAGCCAAGATAAGCATCCATTTGTACTAGACAGTCTCATTATGACTCGGCACACAGATGATAAGAATGAGCTGATACTTAGCTTTGTTGAAAATGGCCTACCCATGCTTGCACTCTCTATCGCGCCGCGAAGCCAAAAGCCATGTGACTTATCGCCTGCGGGCAAATTACTCGGTGACTGGCACGATTACCAACTTCTTGCCACCCTCGCCACTGAAGGCAACTTCTCAGCTTACTTTCAAGGTAGTGATAAGCAATGGCTAACGGCCAAGGTTGGCGACTACTTTAGCTCACCAACCACGATGATTACGGCGATTTCTCGCGAGTCCGTCACCTTCAAACAATTGGAGTCATTTCCGTGCGTTGTTACAACACTTCAAAACAAGGTCAAACACACAAATGCAATCGCTTTCTGACACCTGCGAGCGTGTTGTTTTTTTACATGTTATGGCAACTCAATGTGACCAGCGCTGTGGCAGATGAATTGCCTAAAATCACGTTGAGCCTAAAAAATGTCGATTTAGTGACCGCCTTCGAAATTATTGCTGATAAAGTCGACTTAAACCTGATCGCTGATAAGGCAATTGACGAGACGGTCAGCTTATCCGTCAGTCATGTTGATGCACTCAAATTAATGCGTGAGCTTGCCGACAGCTATGGCTTAACGCTACGGATGACGGATAACCTCATTCGGGTGACACGATCTCAAACTTCTCCAACTGACGAACAGGCAAATACATCTGTCACATTGCCACTTTTAATTCCGCTCAATCATGCCAAAGCCGAAGATATAGCGGCATTATTGTCACAAAGCGAGCAGCGCTTGCTCTCAGATCAGGGGGCGGTATCTATTGATGCTCGAACCAACACTCTTATTCTAAAAGAAACACCTCACAACGTCAGCGGGATAAAGCAACTCATCACACAACTTGATATACCTGTTAAACAAGTAATGATCGAAGCGCGAATGGTGACCATGAAAAGTAACGCCATTGAACAGTTCGGAGTGCGCTGGGGCGATCTGACCCCACGCAACGACGATCAAGTCATTGCAGATGTAATAGACGGTATGCGAGTTGAGTTGCCGGCCGTGCCAGCCGCAGGACGCTTGAAAGCAAACGTCGGTAAACTCTCGGAAGGCCTACTATTGGATTTGGAGTTGTCCGCGATGGAGCAAGATAACGAGGCTGAAATTATCGCGCGCCCAAAAATATTTACCTCTAATCAACAGCCTGCTTATATAGAGCAAGGAACTGAGATCCCCTACGTAGAGAGTGCCGCATCGGGGGCGACTGCGGTCAAATTTAAAAAGGCAGTCATGGGTTTACGCGTAACACCACAAATTACGTCTAACGACTATGTCATGCTAGATTTAACTATTACACAGAATACGCGTGGCGATACGGTATCAACACCGACAGGACCTGCTGTGGCCATTGATACTCAAGAAATGGCCACACGCGTTTTGGTAAAAAGTGGAGAAACTATAGTTTTAGGTGGAATTTTTCAGCAATATGAGTTGAAGGACGATACAGGCGTCCCCATATTGTCGTCGTTGCCGTTTGTCGGTAATCTTTTTAAAAATCAGCGTGAACAATCAGAAAAACGTGAACTGGTTATTTTCGTTACACCCACGCTGTTAAGTGAATCGGAATAAATTTGCTAAAATGCAATCTAATTGAGATAATCCCGCTTCTTTTCGTTGAGTTGGGGGACGTCTCCAGACACTCCGGATTCGTGATTTACAGCTAATTTAACAGTGATGTAAGCAGGAATATGGCTGAGAAACGTAATATTTTTCTTGTCGGCCCAATGGGCGCCGGCAAAAGTACGATTGGTCGTCAAATTGCCAGACAACTTCATTTAGATTTCTACGATTCAGATACAGAAATTGAACGACGCACCGGCGCTGACATCAGCTGGGTTTTTGAGCTGGAAGGTGAAGAAGGCTTTCGTGCGCGTGAAGAAAAAGTTATCGAAGAGTTGACTGAGCATATGGGGATCGTTTTGGCGACAGGTGGAGGCTCGGTAATGAGCAAAGAGAGCCGTAACCGTCTCTCCGCTCGTGGCGTTGTGGTTTACCTCGAAACGACTATCGATAAACAATTGGCGCGCACACAACGTGATAAGCGTCGTCCTCTCATTGCTGAGGCAGACGATCCACGGAAGGTGCTCGAAGATTTAGCAGAAGTACGCAATCCGCTATATGAAGAAATAGCGGACATTGTTGTACGCACTGACGAACAAAGCGCCAAAGTCGTAGTCAATGAAATCATTGATAAACTCGGGGTTAACGGTCTAGGTTAATCTCTCTAGGGAGCTGTGTTATGGCCAATATACATGTCGAATTGGGCGAACGCAGCTACCTCATTCATGTTGCCTCAAATAACTTACAATGCTTGACCAGCCTATTGCCTGATTTAAAGCAGAATATACTTGTGGTCAGCAACTCTACCGTATCAGAACTCTACTTCTCACAACTAAGAGAGTCGCTTTCAGGTCACCGTGTTGTCCTGTTTAATATGGAAGATGGCGAACAGTACAAAAGTCTCAAATCATTCGAATCTATTACAAATAGATTGATTGAAGAAGGGTTTAGTCGGGATTGTGCAATTATTGCTCTCGGTGGGGGTGTAGTCGGTGATCTAGCAGGTTTTGTCGCCGCAACCTATCATCGCGGAGTTGATTTCTATCAGATTCCAACGACTTTGCTTGCACAAGTTGACTCTTCAGTTGGCGGAAAAACCGCGATCAATCATCCTCAAGGCAAAAATCTTATCGGCGCCTTCTATCAACCCAAAGCCGTCGTCATTGATCTCAACTGTTTAATGACGCTGAACGAACGTGACTATCGCAGTGGCTTAGCCGAGATTGTTAAATACGGCATCATTTATGACGCTGAATTTTTTTGCTGGCTAGAGAAACATACCGACAAACTATCGCAACGAGACGAGCAAACGCTTCAGTATGCTATTCAGAAGAGCTGCCAAATAAAAGCCGAAATTGTTGCTCAAGATGAACGCGAATCAGGCATTCGTGCATGGTTAAATTTAGGTCACACATTCGGTCATGCGATTGAAGCAGCGACTGAATACGGCACATGGACTCATGGTGAGGCGGTGGCAGCTGGCACTATTATTGCATCAAAGCTTTCAGAGAAAACACAGCGGATGTCCTCGTCAGATTTCCGTCGCGTTCTGAATCTTTTGTCAGCATTGAAGTTGCCGATAAAAGCGCCACATATGCCTTTGGCAAACTGGTTGAGTTACATGCAACGCGATAAGAAAGTCAAAGACAATCGGATTAACTTCGTATTACCCGTCGGCATTGGCCGAGCGGAAGTAACGAACGCAACAACTGATGAGGAAATTGCCGCTGTGCTGACTGAATGTTGCTAACACGCATCACATAGGAAGCAAATTATGCCGGCTCACGCCTACTCAACACATATTGTCGCAGCACCTGTAAAATCAAAACCCTCTCAGCAGGCCGTTATTGATCGGTTGCATGAACACTGTCAACACAGTGACACGCTGGTCTTACTTCACGGTCCACAGGGTAGCGGGAAATCGACCATTAGTGAGCTATTTATTGAGCAAGCCTCTAATTATGCAGAATGTGCATGGGTGCAAGTCTCTGAGCGGTCATCGGTCGAGCGATTACGGGCACAAATTCTCAACCAATTATTTGGTACCATTAGTTTAAATGACGATACGTTAAGCCGCGAAATACAGCGTCAACGCCCCTTAAATCATGCCGTTATTGTTATCGACAATGGCGAACTGATGCCTGACAGTTTTTTGGCTGAATGCGTTAATACTGTCAATCAACTATGTGCATTAGGGCAACGTGTTAGCATTATCATTTCGGCAGAATCGCGTTGGGTGTTTCAACAAACCCCGCCCCCACAATTACGTGTTAAACGTCCCGAGTTAGTGGAAGTACCGCCGCTCGGCAAAGAGGAGCAGATGCGCTTTGTTCAAGCACTTTTGCCCGAACGTCAGCGCCCGCTGTGGAGTCTCGACAAAGTCCAACAGTTTTTAGCCACCATCAATGGTTATCCAGGTGAAATTCAGCAGCGCCTGCAGCTCAAACTCATGACGCAAGCTCAACGTTATGTGGAGCCAGAAACGCAAGAAGAAGAGACCTTCTCAGCCTCTTTAGAACACGCCGAAAGCAACCTTGAATCTGTAAAAGCGAAACCGAGCACGCCACTCTTTAAGATTTTATTAGCCAGTACCATACTCGCTTTATTGGGTCTTGCCGCACTAAAACATGAAGCTATTATGACTGCATTTGGGCCAACCAGTTCGGCAGAGTCATCAATTACTGAAGCTGAAGCTAAAACCAATGAACAAGCAAAACCTGAGGCTTACACCGATATCAATACTGCCAACGCGACGGTAGAATTTGAACCTATTGAGGTCAATCAGTTTGATTTTGTTCCGGCTGAGCTAGCTGCCTCCTATCGTGCTGCACTGCATTCACTTAATCGTGTCGCGGCCGCGGACGCCGACCCACGCGAGGTCGAGATAGCATTATTTAACGATAAGCGCGTCCCTGTTGCAGTTGCGGACTCCGACACGGCCTCTGGCAGTGAACCCAGTCAATTAACCGATAGCCAGTGGATTCGTCAGCAGCCTGCAACAAATTACGCAGTACAAATAACTATCGCCAGCAATAAGCCCACACTGACCGAATTTATCAAGCATCACGATCTTGAACAAACCGCACGCGTATATCAACGTCAAAAGGACAACAGCTATGTCGTCATTATTGGCAGCTATGACACTATCGCGGCGGCACGCGCTTATGCAGAATCACTCCCCGAGGCATTAAAAGCCGGCGGTCCTTGGCCTAAGTCATTTGCGGCAGTTCAACGAGAACAGGTTTCCGTCGGTGGAGAGTAATTTTCATATCTTTAGCTTTCGGGTACACTAGCCGTTCAATCCACTAAAGGCCGGCTAATGAAACGAAATCGGGCATTTTTAAAATGGGCAGGAGGCAAGTACGGCCTTGTCGAGCCCATAAAAGCTTGTTTGCCCGAGGGGCGTAAGTTAATTGAACCTTTTGTGGGTGCAGGATCAGTGTTCCTAAATACTGATTATGATCGCTATTTGCTGAACGATATCAACCCCGATCTCATCACCTTGTATCAATTTGTAAAGCGCCGTCCTAAGACGTTTATTGCCGATGCGCGTAGACTTTTTACCGCACGTAATAATCAATCAGACGCATACTACGCGCTCCGTAAGTCGTTTAACGAAAGCAATGATCCTTACTACCGTTCACTACTCTTTTTATATCTCAACCGGCATGGTTACAACGGCCTTTGTCGTTACAATAGTCGCGGTATTTTTAATGTCCCATTTGGCGATTATCGTAAGCCCTATTTTCCAGAGGCGGAAATCGAAGTTTTTGCAGAAAAGGCAAAGCGTGCTAAATTCGTCTGCAGCTCTTTTGAACAAGTGTTCAGGAGAGCCCGAAAAGGCGATGTTATCTACTGCGATCCTCCTTATGCACCACTTGTACAAGCAAGCAATTTCACAAGTTATGCGACGGGTGGCTTTAGTTTAGATGAGCAAAGTGAACTCGCTCGGCATGCCATACGGGCCGCTTGCAAACGTCATATTCCTGTACTAATTAGTAATCATGATACGCCGCTTACACGCGCATTGTACGAGCGAGCAAAAATTAGTAGTCTTAAAGTAGCTCGCAATATTAGCCAAAAGGGTGATGCACGAAAACCCGTCGCCGAATTATTGGCATTGTTCTCCCATGAACATCAGCAAAATGTGATTCCGATTAAACGTGACATTAAAAAAGTAGGGACATGAACTGGTTTTTAAGAACTTTTGAAGAATTAAACACCCATCAGCTATATGAAATTCTGCGCATTCGCCAAGACGTTTTTGTTGTAGAGCAAAACTGTCCATATTTAGATGCTGACGGAACTGACTTTGATGCCGAGCATCTTTTTGCTCGCAACAATCAAGGCAAGATGCTTGCTTACGCACGCATTTTTAAAGCCTCTGACGTGAGTCCCGTATCAAAAATTGGTCGCGTTCTCACGACCGCAGACGCGCGACAATTAGGCTTAGGAAGAGAGCTCATGCAGCGTGCGATTGACTACCTTGATTCGCGGGCATCTAGCGCGCCGATTCAAGTCCAAGCTCAGACTTACTTACGGGCGTTTTATCAGTCGTTTGGCTTTGAGGCAATTAGCGAGGACTATCTTGAAGATGATATTCCACATGTCGATATGCAACGCTCCGCTAGAAGTCAATGAGCTCGGAATTTGAATTACAACAAACAGAACACGGCATCCAATTAGTTTGGACAGCAGGTCCCAAAGGAATCAAGCCGCTTGAGCTGGATTTCCGGGCAGGAAAGTCAGGGTACCGCGCGGTGAACTCGAGCTTGAAATCAGAATCACTGATAAAGGCTCTCGGTATTACTGGCAAACGCAAACCATCCGTACTCGACGCAACGGCCGGTTTAGCGCGCGACGCACTCATGGTTGCTGCGTTTGGATCATCGGTTGATTTAATTGAGCGTCACCCGATGGTTCGTATTCTACTCCAGGATGCGCTTGAACGGGGTCGTAATGGCGCCGATAAAATCGCGGACTGCTGCCGCCGTATGCAACTACTTGAGGTCGAGCACGTTAAACAGGTTTCTTCAGAACAATACGATGTGGTATACCTCGATCCCATGTATCCAAAGTCGGGTAAACAGCGTGCTCAAGTAAAGAAAGACATGCAGATGTTTCAGCAGTTAGTCGGCGGCGATGAAGATGCGAACGACCTAATTGCTCCAGCGCTAGATGCGGCTAAATTTCGTGTGGTCGTAAAACGACCCGATCATGCCGACTTTTTAGGGCAAAGAGAACCGAACACGCAAATCAAGAGTAAAAAGCATCGATTTGATGTTTACATAAAGCAAGGATTCGAACAGCTATGATTAAAGAAAACGATTTATTACCTTCTGGGTCACTCACTTCAAAAGGCGAACTCGGCATTCAACATTACGACCCGCAAGAGCTATTTGCAAAAGGCACACACATCCTATTCGCTGTCCCGGGTGCTTTTACTCCGACCTGTTCGGAGAAACACTTGCCAGGCTATGTGTCACTCGCAAACGAGCTTGCTGAACAAGGGGTGCAGAGTATTAATTGCGTTTCAGTCAATGATGCATTTGTAATGAAAGCTTGGGGTGACCACCTAGGGATCGGAGATGAGGTTCGGTTATTGTCAGATGGTAACGGTGAATATAGCCAAACCCTAGGGCTCGCTAATGACACTGGCGCGTTTGGTGGCATTCGCTCAAAACGTTACGCTATGATTATCGTTGATGGCATCGTGGAACATCTATTCGTGGAAGATGAGAAGCAATTCGAAGTGAGTGCAGCAAAATACGTTCTTGATGTATTGAAATCTGAGCAGTAATGGCGTTATTTGATGTAGTGATTATTGGTGCGGGAGCTGCCGGTTTACACTGTGCAGCTCATGCCGCGCGAAACGGCCACAAGGTTATCGTGGTAGACCATGCCAAACAGGCTGGTAAAAAAATCCTCATTTCGGGGGGCGGTCGATGTAACTTCACTAACATGTATGCCAGCCCCGAAAACTACCTTTCCAGTAACCCTCACTTTTGTAAATCGGCGCTTAGTCGTTACACCCAGTGGGACTTTATTGGTTTAGTCTCAGAATACCAAATCCCGTATCATGAAAAGACCTTGGGACAGTTATTCTGTGATGAATCAGCAAAGGACATCGTTCGCATGTTACTCGACGAGTGCGCTCGCTACGGTGCCAAAGTACAACTGAGAACCGAAGTGCTGGATGTCGAATACGAGCATGACACTTATCGTATTAATACCTCGCAGGGTCAACTGAGCGGTCATCAACTAGTCGTCGCCTGTGGTGGACTCTCAATGCCCAAGCTAGGGGCGACACCGTTGGGCTACCAAATTGCAGAGCAATTCGGTCATTCGATCATACCGGTGCGTGCGGGCTTAGTGCCTTTCACTTTGCATCCAACCGAAAAGGACGCTTTTGCTGAGCTAGCGGGCGTTTCAATGAACGTAGCCGCCAGCGCCAATGATGGTCACTTTAGTGAGGCGATGTTGTTTACTCACCGCGGCTTATCGGGTCCGGCGATGCTGCAGGTGTCCTCTTATTGGCAACCTGGTGAGGCGATTACCGTTGACTGCCTGCCCAGTACCGATGCGTTTGAATGGCTACAAGAGAACCAAACTAAACAACCAAAGGCTCAGCTGAATACCGTATTACAGCAGCTGTTCGCGAAACGCGTCGTTACTCAACTCGGTGCGTATCATCAATGGCCGTTGACTCAACGCCTCGCCGATATCAGCAAAAAGACGTTTAAAGCAATCGCTGAGCAACTTAATCAATGGCAAATCAAGCCCAATGGCACCGAAGGCTATCGCACCGCCGAGGTCACCTTGGGTGGCGTTAATGTTGATGAAGTCAGCTCCCAAACCATGCAAAGTAAGCGACAGCCTGGACTATTTTTCATTGGCGAAGTACTTGATGTCACCGGTTGGCTTGGCGGCTACAACTTCCAGTGGGCATGGTCAAGCGCCTATGCGTGTGCGGAAGGATTGATTAACTGTGAAATGACAACTTAGTTTGCACGCTCCCGGTAAAGCATGCACGCAATGAATGGAAATTCCCCATAAAGTTTGCACGCTAAGCCATTTCTGCCTAGTATTCTATTAAGCAATTATACTTTGGAAATTTTTGATGGCTCGAAGAAAGCTCAAAACGTTCGATGACTATAGTCGGGCCTTAAAAGATAAGTACGGGATTGGTGAACTTAGTACCTATAAGCCTTGGCTGCGGGTTCAAGATGTAAAGTCGAAAGGAGTTCGCTCGCAAGTTTTAGGCCTTAAAACAGGTAGAGTACACCATACTCTTTCCTCAATAGAAACCGAGTTCTTTTACCTTGCTGAATACTCTGATTCTGTCATCGACATCAGAGAACAGTTCCCTTTGTTACCTATAAACCTATCGATAAAGATAGCTAAGGCTCTCGGTATAGTTCACCCTGCTCATCCCGAAACCAAGGTACCAATAGTGATTACTACCGATTTCCTGTTAACTCGATTTATTGACGGCAAAAAAATATATGAAGCTATTTCAGTCAAGCCAGAGCACGATGTTAGTAATAGAAGAGTACTTGAAAAATTAGAACTCGAGAGAGTTTGGTGGCAGCTGCTGGGAGTAAAATTCTCTTATTTTATTGGTAATGAACTAACACAAATTCAAAGTAGTAACATTAATTGGGCTACCCACCCTTTAAGGTCAGAGAAGCAGGTATTCACTGAAGACGAGCTGAGTATCGCTGCATCTTTTCTGTCATTAGGCAAATATCTTATTCGAGATATCTGTGACTTGTTCATCGATAAGCTGAAATTGCAACATGAAGCTTCCCTCACTATGTTGAGAAGTTTAATCGGAAGAAAAAAAATTACAGTAGGGTTCTACCCCGTTTCTACGGACGGTTTAAAACGTTTGTAAACTTCCTGTCTTGATTCGCTACTCTACGTCGCATTCTTGGATTATGAAACCGCTC
>NZ_LSBQ01000017.1:0-57461 GCF_001577655.1 Idiomarina sp. T82-3
TTTTTTTGGTCGAAAAGTAAGACTACCACATGTGGGTAGCTGACCTCCTTCCGACCTATCCCATTACATGAGTGTTGCGGTTATTATCTGAATTCAGGATTACCAACTGTATTTTCGCTATCATTTCAACGGTGATGGGAACGCATTCAGACCGCCGAACCCACCATCGCGTTACGTTGATTTTTAATTTCATTAAAAAATGTGGGCTGCGATTACAGCAATGAGATAAGCTAAAATGCCGTAGCCTGCATATAACCCCCACGCGATTCGACTTTTACCCGTTTCAGCACGTAGCATCGCGACCGTTGCAACACATTGCAACGCAACAACATAAAATAGCAGCAAGCCAATGCCGGCACCTAAGGTCAATCCATCAGCCTGGATCTGCGCCGCTAAGCCGGCAATATTTTCCTCGGCACCCGACATACCAAACATCGTGCCCAGCGCACCGACAAACACTTCACGCGCTAAAAACGACATGATCATCGCCACGCCATAGCGCCAATCTAAACCCAGCGGTTCAAAGATAGGCTCAATAAAATGACCAATTTTACCCAGTAGTGAGTTTTCTAGACCTGCCCCTTGAGGAAAATAGCCCAACGTCCATAAGCATAAGGAAATAACAAAAATAACCGGCGCCGCGCGTTTGATGAATTGCAAGCCGCTGTTAATAACGCGTTGAAATAGCGGTTTCCAATGCGGTAAGCGATACGAAGGCAGTTCCAATATAAACGGCATGTCTTTGAGTTCTTTGCTTTTGCGCGTAAACACGTTCATCAAGGTACTCACGACGAGTGCCATCAGAATCCCGAAGAAATACAGCCCAAAAAAGGCAGCACCCTGCAGGTCAAACACGCCTAAAAACGTTGCATCTTTTGGAATAAGCACGGCTATCAGTAAGGCATATACTGGCAATCGCGCTGAGCACGACATCAGAGGAATGGTGAGCATCGTAATCAGGCGTTTGCGTGGCGACTCAATGGTACGTGCCGCCATAATTGCAGGGATAGCACACGCATGCCCCGTTAAATAGGGGATAAAGCTACGCCCAGACAAACCAAATAAACTCAATGGCTTATGGCATATGAGCGCGGCTCGCGCCAAATAGCCGCTATCCTCTAATACACCAATAATAAGCGTCAAAACCATGATTTGCGGAACAAACACTAAAAACGCGCCGACGCCGCCAAATATAGCATCATTTAAAAAGTCAGAAACGATACCTGGTCCTATCACTCCCGTTAGTGTGCTGGCGATCCAACCTATTGCCGCCTCGGTACCATCCATGAGTGGCTGCGCCCAAGTAAAAATACTTTGAAATAAGAAAAACATAATCGCTAGAAACGCAATACCACCCAGCACATTATTCAGCAGAAAGGTATCAATACGGTTCTGATTTTTTAGCACCACATCGGAGCGAATACCATACTCCGCGTTAATCTCACGCGCGCGCTCGATGAATTTTCTTTGCTCCCCAAGCTGAATGTTTAGCTCAGTAGGCGCTTGTGCTTGTTTCGCCAAGCTTGGCAAAGCCTCCTTAAAGGCGGCAACGCCCTTAAGCGTTTTTGCAGAGAGCGCGTAGACCGGCGCACCAAGTTCCTTTTGCAACGCTTTGATATCAATATTCAAACCATAACGCTCAACCTCATCGATCATATTCAGCACAAAAACGACGGCTTTGTTATTTTTACGCGCCAAAGCTTGAACTTGAAGTGCAAAGACTAAACTACGCTCAAGTCGCGCCGCGTCTAAGACACATACGACGAGTTGCGTATCATCATCGTCTACAGCGAGGTTTAACTTTTCGACAGCGATTTCTTCGTCTTTTGATAGGCTATGTAGTGAATAAGTACCAGGAAAGTCGACCACTTCAAACTGATCAAACTGACCCGTCTTCAGCTCGACGGTGACACCGGGAAAATTTGCGACCTTTTGTCGTAAGCCGGTTAATTGGTTGAACAACAAGCTCTTACCACAGTTGGGTTTCCCCACTAAGACAATGCGTTCCATATACGACCCAAGTTGTTTTAAATGATAGGCTTAACTGGCCAAGGCAAGATTAATTTTTTCAGCAACCGCTTGTTCGAGTGAGTAAACACAATCACCGACTTGCACCACCAAAGGACCTTTAAAGGGCGAGCGGCGGACGCACACGACTTGTTGTCCCTCACTGAATCCCATTTCTTGCAATCGGCTAATAACCGATACTGTCAGCTGCGAGTTAATTGTTTCAACGACAGCCGCTTGCTTAGCTTTTAATTCCCAAAGTGTTTTCATACGCCCTCCCGAATGAGAACTATTATCATAAATATTAAGATTATCTTCAATAGATTGCTTGATCCAAAGCAAGTTCCTACCTAATGTGGTAAAACGCAGTCTGGCAGGGCTTATTAGGCGAGTCGTAAAGCCAAACGTACAACTTAGCAAGCTAACTAATTGGAGTGTAGAATGAGAGGAGTCGTACTCGACGCAGCCAGCTTAGGTAACGATGTTGATTGGCAACCCATCGCTGCACAATTGGATGACTGGCAAGTATTCAATGAGACTACTGCTGGGCAAGTAGTTGAACGTATCCAGGGTGCCGATATCGTATTCAGCAATAAAGTCGTACTTGATAACGAAACGCTACGCTCTGCGACTCAACTCAAATGGATAGGCATTTTAGCCACGGGCACCAACAATATCGATCAGGACACGGCTAACGCACGCGGCATTAAGGTCGCTAATGTTGAAGCGTACGGAACCGCCAGTGTGGCTCAACACACGCTCACTTTAATGCTTAACCTTGCGACGCAAGCACAGCGATATCATCAGCTCGTTGCCCAAGGTGCGTGGCAAACGGCTTCTCGTTTCTGCTTAGATGACTTCCCGGTGGTTCAGTTAGCCGGCAAACACCTGGTTATAGTCGGTCATGGTGAGTTAGGAAAAGCCGTGGAATCCTTAGCAAAAGCTTTTGGCATGAAAGTATCGATAGCGGCTCGTCCCGGCAAGAAAAACGATCCACGTCCCAGCCTCGATCATTTATTGCCCGAAGCGGACGTCATTTCGTTTCATTGCCCATTAACCAATGATACGAGAGACCTATTAAACAGCAACAATTTAGCGCACTGCAAACCGGGATTACTCATCGTGAACGCCGCTCGGGGTGGGATCGTTAATGAACACGATGCGGTTGAGGCTTTAAGAAACGGTATCATTGCTGGTTTAGCAGTCGACGTACTGTCAGAGGAGCCACCCCGCAACGGCAATCCCCTGCTCGATGCGATTAACGAACCACTTAATTTAATCGTCACGCCTCACTCCGCGTGGTTAGCGCCAGAGGCACGCCAAGCAATTATCAATATTAGTGCCAATAACTTGCGTCAGTTTCTTCAGGATGATGGGCAATAACATCCGCGAGCCACGGTATTCACCCAACCAGAGTCGAGCGGCGCAGTCGCCGTTCCAACGCGCTTTATGAGCGGTTCAATAAAGCTGTTTTCGGTATTACAAAACGCGCCGTCTGCGTAGGGTCCTAAGTAAACTAACTCACTATTGGCATCGAAAATGATCACGGCAGGCGTTGCGGGCAAAAAGTGCCTAAGCATCGGCAACTCGTTAAGCGACAGTTCGACATTGGTGCCATTACTGTCATTCACTTTACGCTTAACGACTTGCTTGTGGGCTTCTGTTCGCCAATTACACATACAGTGGGTATCCATCACATGAAAGACGCGTGAGTCTGTTTTATATCCCTTCTGACGAAGCCACTGACCGAGGCGTTCGCCGACTTGTCCCTGCGCGACTTGTGCCTGCAACTGCCCAGATTGATCGAACCACATTAACGGCTGATACAGCAAATAACTACTCAACGCGATGACCAGCACCAGCGCGCTGACGGCTATGGCAGTGAGTTTAACTCGTGTTTTATTCAAACCTACACGCCCGACGATAAGAAATCGTTCTATTTTGGCATAATTTGTACTTATCACGAAGCCAAATAATGGCTTATAGTGTTGATGTAAATTACAAAAAATCAACAAGGGACTGAGTTATGAAAGAGCTCAAATGGGGTATTATTTTTAGTATCGCAATGCTGCTCTGGTTGACGGTTGAGCGACTCGCTGGCTTGCACCATCAAAATATCGAGTACCATTTCTTTCTCACCAATATCTTCGCAATTATCGCCATCGCCATTTACGTTCTCGCCCTACGCGATAAAAAGCAGAGTTTACCCGATCAGAAAATGACTTGGCTGACCGGCTTTATCAGCGGCGTTAAGCTTACCCTCGTAGTGGCTATCTTAGCGCCCTTAGTGCAGTTAATCTTTCATACCACGATATCGCCCGAGTTTTTTGACAATATGCGTCATCACGCGGTCGCCTCAGGCATGATGAGTGATATGAGAGCTGAAGAATATTTTACCCTCACCGCCTATATCTTCCAGTCTATTGTTGGTGCAATCGGCTTAGGGTTAATCACCAGTGCGATCGTTGCTTTCTTTTTACGTTCAAAAGACACGTAACGCACGCAACTAAACCTTCAAAAAAGCGTCTTACCTCTGACAAATAGTTTTGCCATCGTAATGCGCCTGTTGATCCTTTAGGACTCAGGCGCGTAACCATAGCTCAGTTGTATTGCAGTAGAGGTAAAGATGTCATCAATTAAGTCAAATTTCATCGCTAAAGATTTTGCGCGTCGCGTTAAACAACGCCGCAAGACACTGATGCTTCCAATGACTCAACTCGCTAAGAAGTTGGGCGTAAGCGAACCTGAATATACCCAAATCGAATCAGGAACACGTCCGCCTTCGCGCAAGCTACTAACGCAGATCTCGATAGAACTGCGCACCTCTGAGAAATGGCTTGTCGAGGGTGGTTATTAAACACCCTCTCGATTCAATTTTGCCAGTTCTCGTTCGGTTTTTAGTCCTAGCACGCGGTTAAAAAAGATCGCGGCAGGACAGAACCCGGTAAATGATTGCTGTAATAAATTAGCCCCGACAAACACCGTCAACCACACGAATCCTGAATGGACCCATACCGTTAGTGCCACAGATAATAAAATTATGATGCCAGCAAATGCTGTAACCGCTTTTTCAACACTCATGGTAACACCCCATAAATATACAATATGTTTTTATATATAATATCAATTGAGCCAGTTTACAAGTAAAATAAGCGCCATAAATCTTCTTATCCTAAGTGCGCTCGAATGCTCGCAGGCTATCTACTCCACCAAGGCTTTATGCAGACTCGCTTAAAAGTCTATAAAGCAAATCTGATAACGGCTGAAGCGATCTTTCGGAAATTCGACCGTTGGACCTTACTTTTTGCCTGGCTACCGATTATTGGTGATCCATTAACACTGTTTGCTGGTTTATCTAGGGTTAATTTTGGTTTATTTTTGCTGTTAGTGTCTGTGGGAAAAGTGGCGCGCTATGCCGTAATAGCCACCAGCGTTTAGGGATAAATATGATTGGAATCATTCAGCAAGTGCTGCTCGAGCTACTCGAAGAGAAAGGTGGCGAAGAACTTAAACAACGTGTTTTAAAAAGAGCCCACGTTGACCCATCGGTAAATTATCGTATTGACAAAAACTACAGTGATGACGAATGTCTTCGATTAATTGCAGCGTCTGTCGAAGAGACAGGTTTTACCGAAAACGAAGTCTATGCCCTTTACGCCTCGGCATTTCTTAAAAAGGTGCGGTCTTTGTTTCCTCGATTTTTTGAAATTGCAGACGATTCAGAAGGTTTCTTGCTACGGCAAGCGCGCATTCACGCTGTTATGGCTTCCGGATTAAAACAACAGGATGAACGACAGCATGTCAATGATAAGTTTTCTGCCTCGCCAATTGAGCCCGGTGTAGTCAGGGTCATTTACCGATCCCCTAATGGTCTCTGTCGATTGTATAAAGCCCTAGCATTTGAAGTCGCCTCACTGTATGGCGATGAAATTGAATTCAACGAACCCTGTTGCATGCATAAAGGCGCGGTACATTGTGAATTTATAATAACGTGGCCACATAAACGTCAGGAGGTGGCTCATGACTGATGCTGATCATCCGTCGCTACGCCAAGTCATTACTCAAATCGCCGACCAGTTATGCGACACCATCGATAACAACTTCGATATTCACGTAAGCGTTGATACGCAAGATACTGAAGGTCAAAAACTTGCGCTACTCGTCAACTTTTTATTGGAGAACGTACGCCGCTCGCTGACTGATATGCAGTCACTTAATGAGCAACTCGAAGACAAAGTGAAAGAACGTACCTCTTTACTTGACCTCATTTTAGCGGGCTCAAATGATGGTGTGTGGATTTGGGACATCGCGAAAGATGAACTGACATTGTCAGGTCGTTGGTACTCAATGCTCGAACTCCCCCACGACGCTAATACCCAATCGCCTGAGTTTTGGTATCAACAAATTCATCCTGCTGATCGCGAACGCTTCAGCAATGCTATTCGTGGCTTACGCAAAGGCGAATCTGAACATCTCAATGTCGAATATCGCGTCAAAACCACGCGCCACGGATATCGGTGGATGCTGTGCCGCGGCGTTTGTCAAAAAGATAATGAACAGCAATGTTCAATCGTCGCAGGCACACAGACAGATATATCCGCTATGCGTATCTTTGACCAAGAGTCTGGCATGCCCAATGAGCGCTATTTACGTGAACGTGTCGAAGATGCGCTTGATGAGCAACAACCACTGTTTTTGATTTATGTAACGGTTGAAAATATCGATGCGATACTCAATGCAAGCGAGCATGCCAGTAATGCTCGCTTGTATCCAGTAATTCAAGAACGACTGAACCAAGTCAATGGTGTACATCTCGTAGCAAGTAAACTCAGCGCCATCACCTTTGCTGTCATGGGCTTTGAATCGGAGTTGACCCAGAGCGGTTTAACCATTGAGGACGTATGTCAGCAGATACGTGATAACTGTGCCAATACTCACAATACGTTTAAAGAGGATGCTCGCTTTGAGGTGGCGGTCGGTGCGGTCGCTTCCTCCATGCTAAAAATTGACCAGTCACAGCAGCTCATCAACTATGCTTGGTCAGCATTGCGACGCGCACGCCAGTTAGGGCAAACGTGTATCTTTACTGAGACCCATATTACTCAGGATAGTCGCCGTATTCGCGTAGAGCAGGAGTTGCGACGTAGCCTAATGCAAAATGCACTGGCACCGGATTATCAAGCAATTTACGCAGGAAAAACCAAACAACTTATTGGGTTCGAGGCGCTTGCGCGATTTCGGCACCCCGAGCTCGGCATTGTATCACCGGGGGAGTTTATTCCCATCGCTGAAGACTCGGGACTGATGCGAGAATTGGGCTATGCAATCTTAGACCGCACCATCGAGACCATTCAAACATGGCAGAATAACGCACTGCGCAATCATCCGTTTTATATCGCCGTCAACGTCTCAGCGATACAGCTTGAAGATCCCTACTTCGCCGATAATGTATTAGCTAAACTTGAAGGTGCAGGTGTCGACCCGCAGCGATTAAAACTCGAAGTAACCGAATCAACGCTGGTCGAGAGTTTTAAAAGTGCTGCCTTGCAACTCGATAAACTCCGCCACAATGGCGTAAGAATTGCCTTGGATGATTTTGGTACCGGTTACTCATCATTGAGTTATTTACGTAGTTTATCCATCGACACGCTCAAAATTGATCGGAGTTTTGTCGCTAAGTTGCATGAAAATGAACAAAAAGCCGCAATCATAAAGACAGTCTATGAGTTAGCCACACAGCTCAGACTGTCCGTCGTCGCTGAAGGCGTTGAGGAAGTCGAAGAGCTCAACTTCCTCAATAATATCGGTGATATGGCGATTCAAGGCTTTTTACTTGCTCGCCCGATGCCCGCAAAGCAGGCTATCGCTCAAGTATCACAACATCGCAACTAGTCGAGTACCGTCTGCAGTGGGACTAACTTTAAGTTTTGTCCCGCTTCGGGCATCCGATTGCGCCCATCTTGAACAACTAACGCGCCCTGCTCAAACCCTTTTCCAAGAGACTGTGTGGTGACCTCAAGCCCATCCGTTTCAGACGCGCCGTCAACCCCTAACTCAACATTCGTTCGAATTCGGAAGTGATGACGCAACGTGTAAGGCGCTTCAGCATCAAAAATCACATAGCTATCACTGCCCTGGCTCGACACAAACAGCAGCGTCTCGTTATTGTATTGCGCAAACGCTAAACCTTCGATGTCAGGCACAATTTCGGCGACATCAGTGGCCTTGATGATTAACTCGCCCTGTTCAGCACTATTAATGGCCGCATCAAATAGCCAGATGCCAACATCCTCTTCCCCAACGAACAGCCGTTGTGTTTTATCGTCAACCACACACCCTTCCGGCTGAGAAGGAACAGACATTTCGCGGACCTTTTTAACGTCATCAGCGCCCTTGATCCAAAACTGTTGAATGCGACCTGACTTGCCGTTTACATAAACTGATAGTCTATCGGTGTGCTCTTCATAGCCCATACACAGACCGTATATCTCATCCAGATCAGTACTCACCTGTTGCGCCATGCTGACTTCGCCAGCTTGACTAATATCGAAGAACTGAAGACTGTTGTTGTCGCGCAGCGAAGCGACTGCCACGTTGCCTCTGACATCCACGTTATTCAAACGACCGACGGCTAAGTGCTGCACTATTTCACCGTTCATTGAATAAACGTAGAGTCCAGTCCGTTTATCGGTTGCTAAAATGAGACTTTCCTCGGCCGCACTAGGTGATACCCAAATGGCTGGGTCATCAATCGCGTCGCCACGACGCGGTGACGGTTCAGTTTCAAGCGTTGCTGCCACTTGCGCGATGGGTTTCACCGGGGTATGCCGTTCGGCATCGCCTTGCACGACTCCAACTTCAACCATATGGTCGCCCGCCTCTCGTGTCAGCAATACACGTGCATCCGGCAACAGAGAAATATCCTGATATTCGTGCGTGGTAGAAATGAGCTGTGCCTCGGTTTCGCCTAGCGTATCTTCTTGAGTCGAAATCTTAAGTAACCGCGCAGGTGCCTCCTCCAGCGCCAGTAAACGGCCATCCTGCATAACGCTGAGTGCTTTTATTTCACCTTGAATATGTCCAAAAGGGGCACGTACCGCTTTTAGGTGACGTTTTTCCTCTGCTTCGGGTTCAGCATTATAAGCCCAAACCGACTGATCGGATTCAGCGACATAGAGCACTCCACGCTGCGAGTCGACCGCACAGGCAGTTGAATCGTAGGGCACGTTTAAATCACGAATCGTAATCGGCTCTTTCAACCAAGTTTCATCTTGTCTTAACAAACGTTGTTCTGCGCCACCGCGGCCTCCAATCAAGAACAGCGATAACTGACTGTTCTCGGCACTGTCATAGAAGCACAGATCTTCGACCACTCGTGTTTCAATCTCACCTTTATATAAAGGCAGTAAACGTCCCTGATGATAACGCCATACAAACAGCTCTTGGGTATCGCCTTCCATCGCTGCCAATATCGACTCACGCTCACCTAAGACATAATGTTTCAAATGATAAAAATCGCCTGCAATCAGCTGTTGTTCGCCGCGAGTAATGCCCTTACTGGTCACCTTTAAAACCGAGTTGTCGGGTAAAATCTCACGGTGTCGTTCGTTAGCTTTAGCGCTGCCAGTGTGAAAAGCCAATAACATGGATGCACTGAGTACTGCTACTTTAAATAAATTCATTTTTAATCTCTCTAATCTGGTTGCTTACCAATTAACCCACTGCACACCCAAGGTGTAACTGCGACCATAAGATTCATACTGCGCGTTGTAGCGCTTGTCGCCGGTGTAAACAAAGTACGCTTCGTCAGTGATATTATTGACGGCAAAATTAATACTGATCTGGTCACTGATCAGCCATTTGCTCGAGAAGTCCAAAGTGAGATTGTCGTCTTCGTAAATGTCATAGCGGCTATCTTCAACATCGCCCAGTTCTGCGAGGTACTTCGATTTATAGTTCGCCGCCAACCGCAGACTCAGCTGTTGTGTTTCATAGCCAATCGCAACGTTTGCCGTGGTATCCGACTGACTCGGCAACGGAATATCACGCTCCATAAGTTCGCCATCATCCAGCCAATCAACCGTTGCTTCAGAATCGGTAAAAGTCAGGTTGGTATTAATCAGAAAGTTATCTAACCAGTTATTAAAACCGCTGAACTGGTGCACTAAGTTAAACTCTAAACCAGCGACGTAAGCGTCATCGCCATTAATGTAAGTCACCGCCTCGTCAAATGATTCATAACCAGGACGACCCGCAATATCCGCTTCATAAACAAAGTTTTTAATCGATTTATAAAACGCGGTGGCAGAGATAACACCCAAGGTTTCATCGTAGTGTTCAATCCCCAGATCGAGGTTGCGTGAAGTCAAGGGTTCGAGTGCAGGGTTACCAAATTCAGCTTTAATATCACCGTCGTCATTTTCAACAAAATAGCTCGGACGGATTTGTTCAAAGCTAGGACGCACCAAACCCGTGCTATAAGCCATGCGTACAATTGTCGAGTTGCTCAGCTCATAACGGCCAATTAAACTCGGTAGCCACTGAGCATCGCTGAATTCGGCATACTCTGGCGAGAACTCATTCAACTCATCATTATAACGAGTTCCGCGCGCATCACGTTGCTCGTGTTCATAGCGTGCTCCAGCGATCACCTGCCATGGACCCGAATTCACATCAGCCATAAAATACGCGGCATTAATATCTTCATCGATCTGATACTGTGCAATACGTGACTCCACCTCATCACGGAAGTCAGTCAACACTAACGTATTTAATGTTCCCCACAGCGCAGCCGCGGAAATACCCGGACCAAATCGGTCAAAGCCATAGTCAACGTTGCTAGTTGCATAATCTGCAAGGGTAAGTGCCGAAACCCCTAAATCATCAAAATCTTCAACAATGAAGATATCCTCACGAGCGGTTTTCTCGCGCCGACTGATACGCATACCGCCTTTGAACGTGACTTGGTAACTCGGTTGTAGCCAGTCGTAAGCCAAATCAACTTTCAGGCTATCTGCATTCTCTTCGGTATACGCATCACTGACTTCAACTTCATCGATGTTATACCCCTCAGCTTGATAAGCCCTATCAGGGGCGAGTAATTGTAGTTGTTCAACACCTCGATAGCCCAAGCCGTCATCAAACGATTGCACAAACTGAGCCCCACCAATCGCAAACGGTTGCGATTCACTCGCTTCACTGGTACCGAGCTCTATTGTCAATTGCCAATCTTGCCACGTTTGCTCAGTACCTATCATGTAGGCCTGTATTTCCTGCGTCTCTTTGCGATCTTTAAGCTCACGGGTGACTTCACCAGCGCTTGCAGTATTCTCAGCGAGCGGATCTTCAAACTCAGTGATAATCCCTTGGCGAATTTCAGTATCTGCAAACTTGCTATACAGCGAACGTAGGTAATATTGCGACGTATCACTTGGTCGGTAATCAAGATTTAATGCCAAGCCCGTTCGCTCTCGTGTAACTTGATAAGCACGCTGTTCGAACTCTTCTAAACCGGGCTCATCAAAATCCCAATTGCCACCTGTTTCAACATTATCCGTGCTAAATGAACGATCTTGATAGCTACCTGCGATAGCGATACCCAAACTGTCTTGTTTGTCGCCGATGTCAAAGGTATTACTGGCTACTGCTGAGAATTTCGGGTTGGTCTCGCTCGCTTGTGCGTTATAACCCAGCTCCGATGAAAGCGAGTAAAAAGCACCCTCGCGATCAAACGCCGTCATACTCTTAAGTTCAATATTTCCACCTAAGCTACCTGCAGGAATATCCGGCGTCAGCGTTTTACTGACAACAACCGATTCAAGCAAGTCAGATGGGATCACATCCAGCGCAACTGCGCGACGGCCCGCTTCGGGTGCCGCTAATGAGGTGCCATTGTAAGACACAGAGTTCAGATCCGGCGCCAAACCACGAATACGGATAAACCGCCCTTCACCCTGGTCGCGCTCTACCGACAAACCCGGCATACGCTGCAGAGCGTCACTCACGCTGTCGTCTTGCAATTTGCCCATATCATCTTTTTTTAGAACGTTGATGATACCGCCTGCATCACGTTGTTGCTGAACGGCCTGTTTAACGGACTCGCGGTAGCCAATCGTGAGTACCTCTTCAATGGGTGCGTCTTGTGCTTGCTGTTTTGATGTATTGGATTCCGTCTGCTGAGTTTGTGCAGCTGCATAAGTACCACTAAGCGCAGCAGCGACACAATAAACGAGGTAAGTTTTTTCATCATGTTCATGCCCTGGTGGTGAATGGTCGGCACATACTCTAGGTGGCTAACATGTCATTTTATGTGCCACGAACAGGTTGCGATGAGCTGTTCGGATTGCAGTCCGAACAGCTCAATTAAGTGACGTTTCTGTCATGTAAATGTCATGCTGCTCCTGTAACTTAAACATGTGCATAGGCACTGCATGGAGCTCAGGTATGTCGCGCAATACGCTTTTATCTCGCATGGTTTATGACTGGCGCCTGCCTTTCATGATGTGCATACTCGCGGTCTCACTGTTGCTTGCCAGTCAAGTCGGCTCCCTCAAACCCCGTTCCGCTATCGATCCGCTTGACATTATCGGTGAGTTTTCGACCTTATTGATTGTCTTGGTCGGCTTGGTTCTGATTGTGACGCAGCGACTCGATGGGGCTGTCACCCGACTGTTTTTTTGGGGCGGCTGTGTACTGACTTTTTCACTATCACTGGATCTGCTGGATGAGTTTTTCAGCTATCCAGAAGCGCTGCGGCTCATGAGTTGGCTAGAATCATTACCACAACCTTTCGGTTTAGTGATTCTCGGATTTGGTGCCGCTGAGTGGATAAAAGAGCAGCGCCAAGTGCGTCGTCAACTCAGTGTCCGAGAGAAACACTTACGTGCCCATGAGTGGGTTGACCCACTCACGACGTTATACACACTCCCCTACTTTGAAAAAGTGCTTGAGCGTGAGCTTGCACTGCACAAACACAATCGCCAACACGTGGTGATGGCGAGTATCAACTTACAGGCATTCGCTCGTTACAATGAAGAGATGGGCATGCAGGCCGGCGACCTTCTACTGAACAAAGTGAGTGAGCTGACCGCTTTGTACTTGCGTCCCGGCGACTGCCTATGTCGCTACCACAGTGATCAGTTTCTTATACTATTACCGGCAACCGACTGTCCTGAAGCGCTCAGCCTGATTCGACTATTGGCAGAAATGCTGCGGGAACAACTTGCCTTACCCCATTATATGGCGATAAAAACACGTGTAAGACGTGTTAATGAGGTGTCTCCGAAACACGCGATGAAACAATTATTGCAGCAACCAGAAGCGATTATTGCCGATGCGTCGCGAGCCCATCATTAAATCACGCGAGCTCATTGCTCGACCGCTGCTTAAAGCACTACTGCCTATCGCCGAGCGGCGCGGTGTGAGTCCTCATCAACTGCTTAAAGGCACGCACGTGTTTGATGCTGAAATCAAGCCTTCAGCAGGACGCTGTAGTGAGCAGGATCTGGCGTATATTATTACAGCGGCAGAACAGCTGATCGGCGATGCGCAGCTCTGGCCCCTAGTCGTTCAATCCCTGCACCAGCAAAGGCTGTGTCCCGCGTTTGATTGCATTCGCTACGCCAACACATTTAGCGCTGCACTACTATACTCTCTGCGCTATCAAACGTTGTTGCACCCTTTTATACTGGTACGCCCTAAGCGGTTACAGCAACGCCTTCACATAGACTGGCTTCCCGTTTCGGGGCTGTCCGGTAAACACAATAAAACATTCCGTGACGCATGCGACAAATTGATGTTGGCGTTGGTAATACATATAGCTCGGAATTGCCAAGTTAATTTGTCCGATTGGCGAATCGGCGTACATAATCCCGATAGCCTCCCCGTCAGCTGGCAAACGTGGATAGGCACTATCGACTCGCGCCCTATTCCATGTCTTTCGTTGCCCATGCATCACTTACCGACAAATAATCCAACAGCCTCTGCCAATAACTTTCAACAGGCGCGATCATTTGCCGAACTGCAACATGAAACCCTAAACACCCAGGCCCCCCTAACTGAAGCGCTCTCCTGGATGTTAAAGAAAGCAAAGCAGGGGGATGAATCATCACTGGAGGAACTGTCCAGCGCCCTCAACATGAGTGCTTCGACGTGTAAGCGACTACTCGCCTCACAAGGCATGAACTTTAAACGACTAGCAGACTATGCGCGGCTGAAATATTTCCTCTACCACTCAGAGGCTAAACCGCACACGCAAGCGGAACTCGCCGCTAAACTTGGCTACAGCCACGCAAACAACCTCAGGCGAGCCCGCCGACGCTGGCTCGCCAGTTTTTAAGCGTTTAGTCCACCTCACTGACACGGTATCCGGTTTCCTCAAGCAGCGTCAGTACGCCCTCATCACCCACTAGATGACCCGCACCGACCGCGATAAACGCGCTATCGCTTTGGTTATCTGTGGCGAGTTTAGCGATCCATTCGCGGTTACGTTTATAGAGCAGTTCTTCAGCCATTTGCGGAGGCATTGAGTCGTTTAATAGCTTGCCGAGTGCGGTTAAGTCGCCCTGCTGCCAACTAGCGATAATGCCATCTAGAACCTCATTAACCTGGTCAATTTCAGTCAACGTTTGCTCAATAATCTCTTGCTCACCTACATCACTTTGCGCCTGCACCAACGCATTGATCTGACGCTCAACTGTTTCCAAACTTTTAATAGGCACGCTGTTGGCATCTGCAAATTGCTCAATTTTACTTTCGACGCCCGCCTCTTGCGCATAGCCTGCGTGGTTAACTGCAGTAGCAACTAACACAATTTGTGCGAACCAGGCATTGAGTGGGTTGAGGTTTTGCTCTGGGATGCCATATTGTTGAGCGACCTGTGTAAACGCCTGCCAAGTTTCACTATCAACGTTCTCTTCTAGCGTGCCTTGTGAGCGCATCGCATGAGCCATAAACGCCGCTTGTGCATTCTTTAATTTTTCTGGTGCTACTTCCATCCAGATCACTTCACTTTGAGCCAGTGCATCTTGTGCCTGGTCAGAAAGTGCAAAACCGTCTCCCTTCGCGGCATGCACCGTACCCATGATCCAAAGTGTCTTGTCGCCCTGCACGGCCTTATAAAAGACCTCCGCCGAGCTGAGCGTACTCCAGAGCAATGCTAATAACGTAACGATGACGATTTTTAATTTCATGATATGTATCCTTTATTTTTATTCTTTGCGATCAGCGTTGGGTAATGAATAAGATTAATGCCACACCAATAAACATTCCCACCACCAAAGTCACCAAGAGTGGCAGCGCATCGAGCCAGGTTGGTCGCTGTGTATGATTGGTTTGTTCGGTGGAAGGTTCACTCCGCACACTGTTGTCGGCATCCTCGACCAACTCCTCGCGTGCGAGTTGGCATACCGCACACAGTGCCTGCACGGTGTCTTTTGAGCCAATACCGTCGCGCTCGACCCGCTGGATTGTACGCAAGCTGACACCACATGCGTCGGCGAGTTGTTGTTGCGTCCAGTCCCATTGTGAGCGACAGGCGATTACTTTGTCTTGATTGATACGCATAACCTACCCCAGCAACCAAAGCGCCAGCTTTGCGCTCAAAAAGCCAGCCGCCAAACCAATCACAAAGAACGATAAAATCAGTTTCCATGAGCCTTTTTGGCCCTTTAACGACGATTGCGACTCGGTTCGAACCACATCGTCACCCAACAATAAGTCGCAACGAATGGTTGATAATAAAAAGCCACCTACATCAAAATGTACTTTAAATGTCTCGTCCTCAATCAAAAATTCGTGAGTGCTTGATAAGCCAAAATTGCGTCGACTACTTACGCACTCGCCATCAACAAATACTTCTTCTTTCGCTGAAATCCCACTGGCACGTGCTTCAATAACATGCCCTTCGTACTCAAACTTAAATTCAAAATTTAAGTGTAATTTTTTTAGTAATGACCCTTTCATGTGAAATATCCTTTAATCGCCTTATTGCAGGAAGAACACTAGCAGTCGAATGCAGAAGTGCCTACGCCAGGCGCGTGGCAGTCATATGTCAGGCATACGACAGGCCACTGTCACCTTGCTGACACATGCTCATCAAGCACGATGACTTTGGCTTTGAGCGGCATCACTTCAAGCATATTCAAGAAGCGTGTTAGCGCTGAATGAGAAGACACATCGCCCATTCCCCAACTGGCATTACCATAGCCCCACGGAATCATAACTTGGCACTCGAGTTCATTGGCAGCAGTAATGGCATCCTCAGGCGTCATATGCACATAGCGATACCACTTAGGGCTGGTCGGCGAATAATAGGAAGCAATCGGGAGTAAGCAAACGTCGATTGCACCATAGCGCTCGTGGATATCACGAAAGTGCTCAGAATAGCCGGTGTCACCCGCATAAAATAATGTTTTACCTTGACTCTCGATCAACCAACCATTCCATGAAACGCGCTCATTATCTTCATATATAAATGGAACGTAGGTACGACTACTAAAATGATGAGCGGGTAACGCGGTAATAGTCGTACCCCGCGTTTGATTACTCAATGTGTCCTCAGAAAACCAACCCATTTCGGTAATGTGTGCCCCTATTGCAGGGAATTTTTCCCCCATACGCAATGGCACACGATAGCTAGGATGGTCACCTATGGACTCGACATCCGATTTATTAAAATGATCATAATGCAGGTGGGAGTATAAAACAGCGTCGGCTTGACTTACCTGTTCAACCGATAAATTCGGCAGATGAGAACGGTACTGACCATTAAACCAAGCGTGCAACCAATTAATGGGCCAATCAAATTCATCAAAAACTGGATCGGTGATTATCGTCGCATCACTCGGTGTTTCAATTTGAAAAAGCGCATGCCCGAACCACGTTACCTTGAAGGCTTCATCATATGAAGATTGTAAATAAGGTCCCGTGTAACGGCAGGCTTCATCAGTGCATTGAATATCGGCACGCTCACGGTAGCAGTCCGTTTCACACGTAGCAGGATACTGTTTTTCACCGGGATCTAGGTTTTCAAAACGATGGTCATTCGGATGCTCTATTTGTTGTTCCGAATTAATCACTTGAATAGTATTCGAGGTACACCCGGTAACGAATAAAACAATAAAAGAAAAAACAAATAAAACGCGGCTCATAGCTGATTATCTGATGATTATTATGCGTTGTATCATCGCACATCACATAATGTTGAGTCATTGTTAAAATGTAACTAAATACGATGTGTACGTTCAGATAGAAAGGCCACGACACAGCCCACTAGCAAACCCCAAAACGCACTACTGATACTAAAAAATGACACATCAGCCACAGTAACAATGAACGCGATTGCCGCCGCATAAGCACCTGATGTACTGCTAAAGGCGCGTTGCAGATTCTGCGTAATCACCGGCAATAATGCTAAGCCAGCCAGCGTGGCCGTTGCCGCTTGCGGCATCATCATGAATAGGCTCACGATAAGTGATCCTGCAAGCCCCATCAGAATATAAAATCCTCCGGCAGCCACTGCCGCTTTATAGCGCTGCGCCGGATCGGGGTCTGCATCCTCTGTTTGGCAAATCGCCGCGGTAATTGCCGCGAGGTTTATCGCAAAAGCGCCCAGCGGCGCCAGTAGCAACCCCGCTAAACCGGTGGTTGTGATAAGTGGCGATGTCGGCGGTGCGTAACCATTGGCACGCAGCATCATCACGCCGGGAACGTTTTGTGAAACCATCGTGACGACAAATAACGGAATGCCAACGCCAATGAGCGCAGGCCAGCTGAAGTCGGGCCACACCCAAATCCACTGCGGTGCTTCCACCATTAGCGATTGCTCATTAAGCTTGCCCGTAAAAAACGGTAATGTGATAGCCGCCAGCAGTAACCACAAAAAGACCCATCGCGGTGTATACGCACGGCAGATAAAGTAAATGATGATGAGACCACCCGCGATAATGGGAAACGAAATAAGCGCCGGCAGAATTGCACTCACAAACTTAAGTAGTATGCCTGCCAAAATAGCCGCCGCAACATGACTAGGCACCCATTTCATCATCCGGTCAGCAAGACCACTAACTCCAAACACAACAATCAAACTAGAGGAAAAAACAAAAACCCCGACCGCCTCAGCCACCGTTAAACCACTGAGTGAGCCAATCAGCAGCGCGATGCCCGGTGTTGACCAAGCCGTCAGTACGGGAGCTTTGTAATATAACGACAAAGCGATCGTTGAAATGCCCATCGCCAGCCCAACGGCTAGCAACCAGGCACTTTGTAGTGCGGGCGATGAGTCCAGTTGCGATGCTGCTTCGAGTATGAGTACAACAGCACTGCTATAACCTACAAAGACAGCAGTCGCGCCTGCTGATACTTGGCTCAGTAAACGAATCATGGTGTTTCTTAATGCCCCATAGTGCGTTATAACGTACAAAGTTAATCATAAGATAACAGCGTGCGTTATAGCGCACAAACACTAAACCATAAACATTTGATAAATCATGCAAAATAATCATCACACTGTGGCGCGCCGATTAAAAAAACTGCGCAAAGATAAGGGTTGGAGCTTAACAGCCTGCGCCGAACACACCGGTGTCAGCAAGGCCATGCTCGGACAAATCGAGCGGCAAGAATCCTCGCCCACACTCGCGACGCTTTGGAAGTTGGCTACTGGTTTCAATGTATCTCTGTCATGGTTACTCAACGATGAGCAGCAGCCCATGACATTTGATTTTGCGCATGAGCGTATTCAAGTCGAGCGTCTGCTAGCATTTGATCCTCAGACCCAGCAAGAGGTGTACAAATTGTGCATGGCTGAGGGCGCACAGAGCCATTCCGATGCACACCGACGCGGTACCTTCGAAATGTTGTATGTACAGTCAGGCGTACTCGATATTGTAGTAGGCGAAACACAGGTAACCATCAAAGCAGGTGACGCGTATCGCTTTGACGCCGCCCAACCGCACAGTTACATCAATCGTTATTCGGGTAAAACTGAGTTTGTGGCGGTCATAAATTATAGATAGTCGGCTTGCCTCAACCCTGGCATGCCGTATGATAACGAGAGAAAGAACAAGGAGTGATTTATGCCCAAGGCACCGGATGATGCATCGTTAAAATTAGATAACCAACTGTGCTTTGCGCTTTACTCCACGTCCCTAGCCATGAATAAGCTGTATAAGCCGCTGCTCGATAAAGTCGATCTGACGTACGTCCAGTATCTCATTATGCTGCTGTTGTGGGAGCAAGATGGCATCACCGTGACCCAAGTGAGCCGCAAGCTGTTTCAAGAAAAAGGTGCTCTGAGTCCAGTCGTCAAACGCCTTGAACAGCGTGGGTTATTAACTCGACAAGCGAGTGACTCCGATGAACGTCAAAAACACCTCTACCTCACGACAGAGGGTAAACAACTGAAAGATAAAGTTCAGGGGATTCCTGAGCAAGTTTTTTGCGCATCGCGTTTAGATGCTGATGACGCCCTAACACTCAAACAAACCCTCGAATCATTGCGCAAGCAACTTCATAAGCTTACTTAGTCACGCAATCGATAAGTTAGATTACTACGTTCTAATTATTATGTTATCGCAATAACTGTTACTGCGATAACATAATCCTGCAGTCACAGTTAAGCCAACAATAAGAGGGTTTCATTATGGATATTCTTTACACAGCACGTGCTTCATCGACAGGTGGCCGCGACGGTCAATCAAAATCAGATGATGGACGCTTAGCCGTTAAGCTTTCTACACCTAAAGCGCTAGGCGGCGCAGGTGGCGAAGGCACTAATCCAGAGCAACTGTTTGCAGCCGGTTACTCTGCTTGCTTTATCGGTGCATTAAAATTTGTGAGTGGCCAAGAAAAGGTCAAACTTCCCGAGGACACACAAGTGGATGCCGAAGTCGGTATTGGTCAAATCGAGGGGGGTTTTGGTATCGCGGTGACCCTTAATGTCGACTTACCGGGACTTGAGCTCGCGCAAGCCGAGCGCATCGTAGAAAAAGCGCATCAAGTCTGTCCTTACTCTAATGCAACACGCGGCAATATCAGCGTTGATTTAAATGTAACAGTCTAAAATACACAGCTCAGGTCACACTCAATGACCTGAGCTGTTTAAACTTTCCCGCCAAAAACACGTAAGAGAGTACAAGACTCTTTTGTGCGTGCGAGCATCATGAAAACTCAACTATTTACTGGTTATCTGCGATGTATCATCGGACTACTCTTAATCACGCTGTCCATGAGTACCAAGGCTATCTCATCAACCTTTGACCATAGCCACGCGCTACTCAATCAAGTGTTAAATCGCCACGTTGTCGTATTCGATAATCAACGTAAATCGGCGGTTGATTACCAAGCCATTGCTAAACAACCGAAACGCCTTGATGACTATTTAGCCCAGTTATCGGCGGTCACGCCAACGCAGTACGCATCTTGGGATTCCGATCAACAATTGGCGTTTTTAATTAATGCCTACAACGCGTTTACCATAAAATTAATTACCGACAATATGCAGGCGTTTAATCGGGGGGAAGCACAGTCTATCCGTGATTTGGGTAGCTTTTTTACGAGTCCGTGGGAGCAGTCGTTTTTTAAATTACTCGGCAAACAACGTAGCTTGGATTGGCTAGAGCACGAAAAAATTCGCGTCGATTTCAATGAGCCACGCATTCATTTTGCGCTCGTCTGCGCGGCTGTCAGTTGTCCCAAGTTACGCAGTGAGGCCTATCAGGCTAGTCAATTAAACGAGCAACTCGAAAACCAAACCCGACTGTTTTTAAGTGATCGCGATAAAAATGGTATTGATGAAGCAGGGATCTATTTGTCCAAAATATTCAAATGGTACGGGGATGACATCAACGGTATACACACGTTTTTACGTCATTATTCTGATGCACTCACGGACTCTGCGTCTGATGCGAAATCATTGGCGCATTCAAAATTACCGATTCGGTATACCGACTACAATTGGACGTTGAACACAACCGGTGTCAATTGACGTCACAAACTTGGTATCACTTTATCTTTTATGATAAAACATACAGTTATAGAATGGTCATTATAATTTAAGAGCAAGCAATGTATTTTATTTTTTCAGATTCGGCGTCCGACAGGTTTGAGCGTCTTTGCAACCATACCCTTAACCTGACAGTTAAACCGCTGCAGCTTGACTCTGTTGAAAGTCAGCCAAATGCGTGTTTGATCCTCGAACTGAAAAACTCCATGACTCTTTTGCTCGATATTTGTGAACACCTCAAGGAGCAGAAATTTCAAGGCTTAGTTTATGTTCTCTCAGAGGCTTTCGACAAACGACAAGATACTCTGATGCACAAAGTATTGACCTCCTATGGGCTCGATGCCTACATCGTGAACGGGCGCGAGAGTACCGAACAAGCACTTGAATGGGTTTGTCGACATAGTACAGACTCACGTCAGCGCTCCAATAAGCCAGATGCTTGTTATGATCAAGATTTGATAGAGGAGCTCGTCACTTCGGGAAAAATGACCGTCTATTATCAAGCTCAGTTTCGAAGTGACTCACTTGAACTGGTTGCCTTTGAAGCATTAGCCCGATTAATTCACGACGATAAGCCCATTCCACTCAACGAAGTGTTCGACGTGATTCATGAACGTGGGCTTTGGACGCATTTAACCCGCTCAACCTTAAGCAACTCATTACAAAATCATCATGCGCTTTTTGCTCGTTACTCCGAGGCTAACCTCGCAGTCAACTTGTCAGCAAAGGAGCTTAGCGAAGCCAGTTTTTCTGAGCAATTTAAGGCATTCATGAACGACGCCCCTATCGCTCATCCAAGGCTGATGTTTGAACTTACCGAAAATGAGCTCTATTCGACTCGCTCGAGTGTTTCAAGAAACCTACTACTCATTAAGGGTAAAGGTGCGCGACTTTCGATAGACGATTATGGAACAGGACTCTCTAATGCTGCGAGGCTCACCACTGCGCCTTTTGATGAGGTAAAACTCGACAAATCATTTATTCAGAATATTCACGATATCAGCGAACATTCATTTGCTAAGTCGACCGCTGAAATAGCCCGTACTTTACACATGAAAACGGTTGCTGAAGGTGTTGAAGATCAACGCACACTCGACTGTATTCGTGAGTTAGGTATCGATCAAGTTCAAGGCTTTTTGTTACACAAACCACAGAGCTTTGAACAGCTTATGGAGACCGATATACGCCTTGCCTAATGATTAAGCAAGACGTGTTCGAAACCTTTTGATAGGCTAGTCCCATAATTTAAAACACGCAGCGGTAACTCTTTCGTATGCAAACAATTTTGGGCGCCAGTGGTCAAATCGGTATTGAGTTGGCACGAGCACTTCATCGTGATTACACCACTGATATTCGTATCGTCAGTCGCAATCCAAGTAAAGTGAATCGAACCGATAGCATCATGAGCGCAAATCTGTTGAATGCAGAGCAGACTGCCCATGCCGTCAAGGGCTCAGATATCGTCTATCTCACAGTCGGTTTGCCAATGGACACGGAACGTTGGGCGCAAGAGTGGCCGGTAATCATGCGCAACGTCATTGATGCTTGTAAGGTGCACAACGCGAAACTGGTGTTTTTTGACAATACTTATATGTATCCGCAAACGGCCGAGCCCCAAACTGAGGACATCCTCTTTGAGCCTCACGGTAGAAAGGGTCAAGTACGCACAGACATCGCCCAAGAGTTGATCTGTGCGCAAACAGAGAAAGATATCGTTGCGCTGATTGCACGCGCACCGGAATTCTACGGACCCGAGAAAACTCAAAGTATCACTCAGTCGACTCTAATTGAGCCGCTCAAACGCGGTAAAAAAGCACGGGTCTTTTTAAGGGATGACACACAACGCACCCTTATCTACACGCCAGACGCCAGTCGCGCCTTGGCACTACTGGGAAACACCCCCGATGCCTTTGATCAAACCTGGCACTTACCTTGTGACGATAACCGCTTAACCTATCGCGGCATGGTTGAAACGATTGAAACGATCACACAAAAGCCCTCCCGCTACTCAATAGTGAAACCTTGGCAACTAAAATTGGCGAGCGTTTTTAGCAAAACGCTGCGCGACGCACAAGAATTAATGCCGCGCTATCAAGTCGATAACGTTTTTATATCCGATAAATTCAAGGCGCGATTTCCGGAGTTTTCAGTCACCTCTTATCAGGAGGGTCTTAAAGCTTGTTTCGACTAACTCGCCACTAAAATGGCAAAGGTAGTTTTGCCGTTCGCCCTCCATCCACACGATGCGTCAAATGACTCAGGAAGAGAAAAATTCCCCAGCACTTGGCTGGGGAGAACATTAGCCAGGGAGAGAGTTTAGGCCAATGCCGCCATGTTAATGCAAATGATTTTTATTTGCAAATTTAATTTGGACACAAAAAAAGGAGCTCGAAAGCTCCCTTTTGGATAATAGGTACTACTCAGCAGTCGTTACAGTGCAACGATGTTTTCTGCTTGAGGACCTTTAGGGCCTTGAGTGATCGCGAACGATACACGTTGACCTTCATTAAGTGTTTTGAAGCCATCGCCAGTGATTGCACTGAAATGAGCAAACACGTCAGCGCCGCCTTGCTGCTCGATGAAACCAAAACCTTTTGCTTCGTTAAACCATTTAACTGTGCCGTTTACTGTATTAGACATAATCGTAATCCTGATAAAAATAATATATTAAGCCGCCACGACCAATGCCATGAGCGGATGGTGCGGGTAAAAACGGAAATTTAAAACTACAGGACGAAGATTGACTACAAGTAATGCGACGTAGAGGAGGTTTAACTAACTTTCTTATCCAACGCCGCCTACAATACGCGAGTTTAAATATTAGTCAACGATTATTTTTAATTTATTTTTAATGAGCAAGAACGGCAATGTCCGTCCTTGCTCACTAGCGTATTAAAACCAAACTCTAGCACCTACAACGATGCCCGTTTCATGGGTTTGCCGCCCTTCTCGCTGTAATCGATCTGCGGTGTTACCGAGCGCTTGATTCCAATAGACGCCGATATACGGCGCAAATTCTCGACTGATTTCTTGTCGATAGCGCAACCCCACTCTTAGGTTACTTAGCCCCGATTCACGCCGGTATTTTTCCGAGTCGGTGACATTGGCGGTGATTTCTACTCGTGGTTGCAAATAGGCGGTTTGACTTAATCTCCACTCATACTCCGTTTCCGAGCGCAACTGTATATCACCTTCCTCATTCACCATGAGTGAGTTATCCATTTCAAACCAGTAAGGTGCCAAGCCCGAAAAACTTAACACGGCATAATGCTCAAACGAGCTATCGGATGAAAGCTCGCCACGGGCACCAACTCCCGCCTGAATGGACCAAAATGGAGACACTAAATAGCCATAGAGTAGTTCTGCTTTTTCGATATCGGTCGGTGCGCCATCATTTTGTACATTTTCACCCTCGGTTTTAAACACAAGTCGATGATAGTCTCCACCATACCAAGCCATCATATCCCAAACAGCTGATTGTTCATGCTGATTGGTTCGCGCGATTTCCAATCGGTCAAAAAGAACGCGTCCAGTATAGTGCTCGCTTACAGGCTCTGGCCAATCATCCTTGGCATGTCCTGCTGACGCAATAAGAGGAAAAAGACCGCCTAACAATAATAGAAAGTTTTTCATCATCCGCTCCTTAAGAAACATTTACTACGCGAAACATACCCGCCTTCATGTGATAAAGAAGGTGACAATGAAAGGCCCAACTGCCGTGAGCATCCGCTGAGATGAGCAGTGATACCTTTTCGCTTGGCTTTACGCTGATGGTGTGCTTACGCGGGCGAGGATAATGACCATTTTCTAACTCCATCCACATACCATGCAGATGAATCGGGTGGTCCATCATCGTGTCATTAACCAACACGAGACGAAGCCTTTCCCCCTCATTAAACTGAATGGGTCCGTCTACTTCAGTAAACTTTTTCCCATCAAAAGACCACATGTAACGTTCCATGTTACCGGTCAAATGCAACTGTATGGTGCGCTCAGGTTCACGCGTGTCAGGCCATTCGTGAGCTCCTTTTAAGTCCGAATAAACGAGAACACGATGATCGACATTCTCAAGCCCGAGCCCCGGTTCGTCCAAGCGACTTACTGGATTTTTAGCAATCATAGCAGCACCGGGTCCGTGGCCACCATTAGCATGGCCAATTTGTATACTGTCGACAGGTAATGGTTGCTTAGTGGACATATCAGATTTCATGGAAGACATAGACCCTTCCGTCATGCCTTCCATCTTCATGTTAGCCATTCCCATAGCCGCCATACCACGTTCAGGTACGGCCCGTAACTCCGGTATGGGCGCTTCAAGTCCTAATTCGGGCGTTAATGTACCGCGCACAAACCCACTTCTATCGAAGCTCTCAGCAAACAGCGTGTACGCTTTACTTTCCCTGGGTTGTACAATGACATCGTACGCTTCGGCGACACCAATGCGGAACTCATCTATTGTGACAGGCTGAACAGGTTGGCCATCGGCGGCAACCACCGTCATCTCCAAGCCAGGAATTCGGACATCGAAAAAGCTCATCGCTGAACCGTTTATAATACGAAGGCGCACTTTTTCTCCGGGCTTAAAAAGCCCAGACCAGTTCATCCGCGAATCGCGGCCATTCATCAAATACGTGTAAGTACTACCAGTAACATCGGCTATGTCGCGAGGACTCATGCGCATCCGCCCCCACATTTCACGCTCTTGCCAGGTTTTTTCCAACCCTTGCTGACGAATATCATCAAAGGTGTCAAAGAGTGTGCGCTTATGGTAATTATAATAGCCTTCAGCGACTTTCAGCTTGCGAAAAACATCATTAGGATCAGAAAAGGTCCAGTCGGTTAGAATCACCGTATGCTCTCGATCGGCACCGATATCACCATCTTTGGAGTCAATAATAAGCGGACCTAGGTGACCGAGCTGCTCTTGCAACCCCGAGTGACTGTGATACCAATAGGTACCGCTTTGCTGCACATCATAGCGATATTTAAATGTTCGACCTGGTTTTATGCCCTCATATGATACGCCAGGAACGCCATCCATATTTTCAGGCAAAATGATTCCATGCCAATGAACAGACGTATCCTCCATCAGTTTATTGGTGACATTTAGCTTTGCGGGTTGGCCCTCTCGTAGACGGATCAAGGGTCCGGGCATTTGTCCATTTATGGTAATCGGACGACCCACCTTCTGACCGATGAGTAGCGGTTTTCGTGCAATCGTTAAGTTCACCTCGTCGGTGGCTAAAACGGAATCTTTAAAATGTCTACCCTGCGGGGACGCCCAGACGGGTGCCACTTTGGCAAGCGCAAGAGCGGAAGCCGCTGTCAGTGCTGATTTAACAAACTGTCGACGCGACGGATCAATAGAATTATTCATACAAAACTCCACAAAAATAAATTGTGTATTAATAACTGTGTGGCATTGCTGCCATGTAGAAATTAGCAGTAGAGTTTTGTGTAAATCGGAGGGCGAAATAGCTCGCTACCATGCTTTGGTCGAGTTTCTGTAACCGCACGGCTTTTTGCGCTTTCGGCTAAAACCGTTGCCGGAGTTTCAATCGAAGCATCACACTCAACATAGGCAATAGAGAGCCCTGTACAGTGAACTCTTAGAAGGTCATCGCAACAGTCATGCATCACCGAGTTATCGTGTTCACACGCATGAGCATTTTCTTGCTGGCACACACGCTCTGCGCTTGCCCATTGAGGCAACAGTAAAGTCGATGAAAAAATAACTAAAACGAAAAATGCTCTAAGTGACATTTGATATCCATACAGCATGTCGATTGCGACCTATCCACATTGGAATACCTCTAACTTTTTGTCAAATACCAACGAAAAGTGTCGAGAAACACAGTGTAAAGATAATATTGAAAATATATTCAACTTTTCGAATTTTATGTTACTTTCCCTTCAAGCACTTCGTTCTTTAGGGGGAACACCATGCTAGGATTCAACAACAGGCTAGAGCAATTGAGTCAACAGCAAGCCAGTGAAATCGTTGCATATAAAGCGATGCGGGAAGCGATGAAAGATGCCATGATTTATTTTGCGCTGGATGATCATGGTCGAATTGTAGAGGCTGACGAGTCATTCAAAGCATGTTTAGGACTCGATAGTTCTAAATTATTGAATCAACCGTTATCAGCTTTTATTGCACCAACGGCTAAAAATAAGCCCCACATTCAGCAAATGACGCGTGCCATTAAAACGCAGTCACATTGGCACGGTGCTATTCAATTTATTCATGATCAAGGCCACGAGATCTGGATACGCGTGATTCTAGAGCCCGAAAAACTAGGAAACGACTCGCAATTAGCATTTGCGGCCTACGGTTGTGAGCTCACGAATACCATTACAAAGTCGCGCGAGACAGAGGATTTACTCAAAGCCCTCAACCGCTCATCGGCTGTCATCGAGTTTACGCTTGATGGTCATGTCATCGCCGCAAATGAAAACTTTCTTGATGCTTTGAATTATCGGCTAGACGATATCGTTGATCAGCACCACCGTGTCTTTTGCAGTGAAGAAGAAGTTCAATCTAAGGATTACAGTCGATTCTGGCAAAAGCTAGCGGCTGGTGAGTTTTTCTCTGGACGTTTCCAGCGTATTGATAGCTTTGGTAATCCCGTTTGGTTAGAGGCAACCTACAACCCCGTGCATAACGAGGCAGGTGAACTCTACAAAGTGGTTAAGTTCGCGTCGGTGATCACCGATCAAGTTAAGCGCGAACAAGCCATCGTCGAAACATCCGATATTGCTCATGACGTCTCGACTCAAACAGATAAGCATGCGCAACAAGGTATGGCTGTTATTCGAGAAACCATTGACGCTATGCGCGTGTTAGCACAAAAAATTGAGCAAACCAGTCACCACATCGCTGAACTTAACACTCAATCAACGAAAGTCACTGAGTTAGTCGACAGTATCCAAGGCATTGCCGCCCAAACCAACCTCTTGGCACTCAACGCAGCCATTGAAGCAGCACGCGCCGGAGAGCAAGGACGCGGTTTCGCTGTAGTAGCCGACGAAGTACGTTCATTGGCATCACGCACCAGCACGACCAGCGAAAAAATTATTGATGTGGTGGGTAAAAATAAAAACCTAACTGAAACGGCCGTCCAGCAAATACAACAAAGTCTGGATGAAGTCGAAAACTCGCTGAGCCTATCGACTCAAGCGAGTAAAGTGATGGAAGATATTCAATCAGGTGCCAAACACGTACTCGATGCCGTCAGTCAATTTAAGAGCAAAGTTACTTAGCACGAGGTTGATGAACACGAAGCGGTGCTCGCGGCGGTGATGGCTGGCATAATAGCAGCCACCATGACCGCAGCCTCAATAGCGGCCACCGCTTGTTTTGCCGCGGCCGACACCATTTCACCCTTTTCTAGCTGCTCAATGCGCTTTTTGCGCTGTTTCAGTTCTTGCTTGGTGAACACTTGCGGCAACAGCTTAGCGCTGTTGGCTAAAGCGACTAAAATCGCCACACGCGGTTCAACCTCATCATCACTCATCACAGCACTGCGCATTGCTTCACGTATTTGCTGTTCGGGTTCTGGGTTAAGCTCGGGATAAACGCGTCGCTCAAACAGCCATAAAACCTTTTCCTTTTCTGCTGCAACGATATGAGCATCCGCCAAACTCTGGGCAACTTTGTGTTTTAAATCTTTAAGTTGGCCTAGCTTTTGTACCCAATCCTGTAGCTTGCGTTGTCGCTTAGCTACTTTAATTTGGTCCAGCGCTTCATCTAATAACGCATCATCGGTACTGGAATCATCCATAACCAACACTTTATTTTTATTATCCGTTTCAATCGCAATACGCTCATGCATCAAAAGCTCTGACAAAAGCGCGGCTGCGGTTGCATATTCTACATAGGCACCGTTCATGGTGCCGCGCTCTTCACTCAACGCGAGTAACATAACGGCTTGGTACAGACGAATTGTATTTGCCATAAGCGACCTTAATAATTTTTGTTATTGATAATAGCCCCATAAATTCACATTGAGCAAATTTCGACTCGTGTCGACTAAAACTCTTTCTTGCGCAGCGCCTTCTTTTGTCCCTGTTGCTTTTTACTTTTCAGGCGTTTCTCTTTTGCCGATCGACTCGGTTTAGTCGCGATACGCTTTTTCTGCACATATGACACACTGCGGATTAAGCCAATCAGTTGCTCAAGCGCCAGTTCTCTGTTGCGCGCTTGGCTGCGCGTTTCCTGCGACTTGATGATCACTTTCCCACTTTGGGTAATGCGATGATCGGACAACTTAAGTAAACGCTGCTTATAAAAATCCGGCAGTGAAGATGCCTGAATATCAAAGATCAACTGTGCCGCGGTAGCGACTTTATTGACATTTTGGCCACCTGCACCGCTTGAGCGAATAAATTGCCACTCGATTTCATGGTCAGGGATTTCAACCCGTTGAGATATCTTTATCATTAACTTCTTCAGTGTTTTGTCAGAAGTATAAGGTTAAGCGTCTTAAACCGTAGGCACAAGTTAAGCGGTAACGACACAGTTTTTACCCGCTCTTTTAGCCGCGTAGAGTTGTTTATCAGCACGTCGAATCGCACTGCGGCTATCGTCATCGCACTGGATAGGCGCAGCTCCCATGCTTAAACTCAAACATGAACGATCCGTCTTGGTGTACTGATGTGGAATATTCAACTCAATCACCTTTTCACGCAACTCATTAAGTTTGCTTTCGAGGTCACACGCAGAAGGAACAATCATTGCCAGCTCTTCGCCACCATAGCGATACACTTTGAGCGGTGTATTACTGCGTAGGCACTCTGCTATCTCCTTGATTGCGCTATCGCCCGCCTCATGACCGTAGTTATCGTTATAGGCTTTAAACTCATCAATATCTGCAATCATCAAATGATACGGCTTACCGGATGAGATAGCCGCGTCCAAATCACGATCAAACGCCCGGCGATTAAATAGCCCCGTTAAACCATCCATATGGGCTAAGGCATCAAGCTTTCGATTCGCTTCAGCTAACTCCGCTGTGCGCGATTCCACTTCACGTTCCAGTTCGTCTTGCGCGGCAATAAAGCGTGATGCCATGGTTTGAAATGCCTTCAACGCCTGTTTTACTTCGCCTCGCGCCTTAATTTTAGTCGTTTTATGGGTTTGTGCTTCTCGGTAATTGCGCTGCCCCATCAAAGAAGCGACTTTGGCAACTTCTTGCAACGGTCGGCTGACTTCGCGTTGAATGAGCCAGTAACTCATCAGTAAAATCAGAATCACCAGCCCCACGCCGGCACCAACAAGCTGTAACGGCAACACGATCGCCTGGTTACGCACCTCCGCGAGCGGGTACGTGGTAATGTGCCACCAGCCTGGGCCCGGCAGCTTATTGACGAATAGTAACTGACCTTCCACTTCGCCACTCAAAATAGTGGGTGTCTCTGAAAAGCCTCTATCAACCACCAGCTGACTCAACTGCTGATACAAAGGTTCGCTGTAGGTTTCTGAGGTGAGTGTCGAACGCGAAATAATAGCGTCTTGCGTGACATTAGATGCAGCAATCAAGTCGCCATTATCATTTAAGACCACATGCTCTGCGTTAGGCCGTTTCTTTTTCGTTAAATCGCTCACTAAACTACTGAGCACCACATCAAAACTCGCATTTGCGAGGTGTTTACCTGCCAGATCGACAGGCTTTTGATACGTAATGGTCAGTACATCGGCTGAAATATCATAATAAAGCCCGGTCCAGTTAGGTTTTCGCTCGGGGTTATTGACCTGCAATGTCGACCGCACCACCGAATAATCCGTCATCACCAAGTCTTTGTCTGCAAGCAGTCCCCACGGTGATTCAGTTGAATACATTAATAAAATATTTTCGGGCATCGAAAAGTGTGAATTCGACACCTCATTTTGCCAAGCGGGCCCGAGTTCATTAAGTGTATATTGAGCCGCAATCACGCGTGACTTGAGTTCGTCATCTAACGCAACGTCACGCTTACCTAAAAAAGCGCTCAAGTGTTCAAAGTACCTACCGCCCGCGGTAACGCCCCGGTCAAAACTCGGTTTAAGCCTCAAGACGCCGGGCGAGGTTTCTTCATACCAATCGTTAAACTGCTCAATAGGGCGCGACTCATTACGCATCAGTTTGTAATTCGATAGAAACTGCTGTGCCAGAATGTCACCGTTTTCTTCTACGTGATTAAAAAAAGCTTCGTTACGCTCAAGCGCAGGTGCCAAATCTTGCTCCAACAGTCCAATGACACGTTGTCTTGCATCATCATAAGCGACTTGAAATGTAATTGCCGACGCAATAACAACAATCGAAATTGCCCAAATACTGATTTTAAACAGCAAGGCATTGGTGAGTTTTTCGCGTTTTTTGATACGTCGATGTTTTGTTCTTCTTTCCAAAATCATTCGCTTTTTTAATTATAATTGGGCGTGCATGTTTAAACTTTATAATATTTTTTAAGAGCGTTTACTACTGTATCCGTCTGTCTATTTTTGTTCACCCATTCATTATTGAATCATCAAATACAATGCGTTGTTGGTCTCAGTGATGTAGAATGCGTCCTTCTTATCCCTTGTTTAGGTTGCCAATTTATACATGACTTTTTCTGATCTCGGACTTTGCCCTGAAATTCTTAACGCCCTTACACGCCAGGGTTATACTGAACCCACTCCTATACAAGCACAAGCAATCCCAGCCGTCATGGCCGGTAATGATGTGATGGCAGCGGCTCAAACGGGCACCGGCAAAACTGCAGGCTTTACCTTACCGATTTTAGAAATGCTCAAAGGCAATGAGCGTGCAAAAGCCAATACCGCGCGCGTGTTGATCCTCACGCCCACCCGCGAATTGGCCGCGCAAGTGGGTGAAAGCGTTGCCAACTACGGTAAAGACTTACCGTTAAGTTACGCCGTTGTCTTTGGGGGAGTAAAAATCAACCCGCAAATGATGAAGCTACGTAAAGGTGTGGATATTCTCGTCGCAACGCCTGGGCGTTTGCTCGACCTTTACCAGCAAAATGCGATTCGCTTTCCGCAGCTCGAAACGTTGGTATTAGATGAAGCCGACCGTATGCTCGATATGGGCTTCATCCATGACATCAAGAAAATCATCAAGTTACTCCCCGCAAAGCGCCAAAACTTGATGTTCTCTGCAACATTTTCGGATGAGATTCGTAAACTCGCCAAAAGCTTAGTGAACAACCCCGTAGAAATTTCGGTCGCAGCGCCGAATGCCACCGCTGAACGGATTGAACAAACCCTATATGCTGCCGAGAAAACGCATAAACCGCGTATGCTGATGCAGATCTTACGCAATCTCAACTTGCCACAAGTGATTGTATTCTCGCGCACCAAACATGGCGCCAACCGGCTGGTTAAACAACTCGATAAAGACGGCTTTTTAGCTGCCGCGATACACGGCAACAAGAGCCAAGGCGCGCGTACCAAGGCATTAAGCGATTTTAAATCAGGTGCGGTGCAAGTATTGGTGGCAACCGATATCGCCGCGCGTGGTTTAGATATCGAAAAGCTACCCTATGTCATTAACTACGACTTGCCTCAAGTGGCAGAGGATTACGTTCATCGTATCGGTCGAACAGGCCGCGCGGGACAAGTCGGTCACGCCATTTCCTTGGTGATGGACGAAGAATTTAGAACACTCAAAGCCATCGAAAAACTGATCGGTCAGCCCATTGAGCGTCGCACGCTTGACGGGTTTGATGAAGTCGAACTGACCGGCAAAACACCTCCACCGAAGCGCGAGCAGCGTCCACCACGTAAGTCACGTAGTGCGCCGAGTGGCAAACAAAAAAGCCCTGGCCGTGCTAAGCACCGACGCCAGGGCTCGAACAAGTCGAGTCAACGCTAGTTAGAATTGATAACTGACCGATGCCGAGTAGTTAGCCGGTGCGCCGTAGAAACCCTGCGCCCAGTACAAGCTATTTAAATACTTCTCATCGGTCACGTTATAACCGTTGACACGCACAGCAAGTTTATCCGTCACCTGCCAGCTTGCCATCAACCCAAGTAAGCCATAAGACGGCTGGTGCGTCACGATAGTCTCACCTGCATTGTCATAGGCAGGACCGACAGTGCCTTGCACACGTGAGGTCGCATCTTTCCACTGATAAGTCGCGCCAACACGCACGTCTGGCAAGCTTTGGAACTGATAGGTCAGCGACGTTCTGAACATCTTTTCAGCCGTGTAATCCTCAACCAATTGATCGCCATCAACATCAAATACGGTTGCCGACACTTGACCTTGCAGACCCGTGAAAAGTTCGCCAGCGAGTTCAAGCTCCACACCTTCGCTGGTAATACCCTCAGCCGCACGATAGACCGGTTCAAGTACGCCTGTCGACGGGTTTTCAGCGTCACCATCACCCACCGCGAGGTTCTCTTGTTTAACGTGGAAATAAGCGGCACTCAGGAGTGCTTTACCACCAAACAGGTCGGCTTTAATACCAATTTCTGAGTTCTTACCTGTCAGCGGTTCCAAACGTTCGAAGTTACGATCCACTTCAGACTGTGCGAGGAACGTTTCGGTGTAAGAGGCATAGGTTGTAATGGAGTCATTCACTGCATACGTCACCCCGACATACGGAATAAACTGCGCGTCATCACGCGACTGGTCGACGCCATAGCCAACACCATCGGTCTGAAAGTCATTATAGCGACCGCCGAGCAGTACTTTTAAGTCGCTCGTCAACGCCAATCGTGCCTGCGCGTAAACGGCTTTTTGTGTGTTATCGATAACACTTCCATCCCGTCCATCAGTAAACTCAGGGAACGGTGTATTACCATCCCAGTCGGCAAGTGAAGGCATCGCAGGGAAGCCATTACCGGTGTGGAAGTCGTACAGAGAAACATCAACATAATCTAAGCGCGAGTAGTTAACGCCAACAACGACCTCGTGCAATTGGCCCCAAGCCTCAAAAGTACCATTGGCGTAAACATCAAAGGTATCTTGCTTGTCGTCTAAGTCGTACTCACTGCCATACCCGACGAGACCAAGCCCCGTTTCAGGATCCAACCCGAGCTCAGCATCGCCAAGATAGGTGTAAAACAACAGGCTATCTTCATCGGTACGAACGCGGTTATACACTGCACGCAAGTTCCAGTTGTCGGATAATGCTGTTTCAACATCAACAAAGCTGCGGCTTTCGCTTACTTTCCACTGCGACCAATCCGCCGCAACGTTGGTAGATTCATCATAATTTGTCGGCGTGCCATCACCGTAATAAAGCGTCAATGCGCCCCACATGTTGCCATCGGTATGGCTCTTATGCTCGCTATGACCCACGGTCAACATGGTGTCGTCGGTTAGAGCAAAATCAAAAACACCGTAAAAGACCTTGGTGTCGTTTTCGTAACGGTCAAGATACGACTCGCCATTATCCGCCGCTGCAACCACACGACCACGCACACGATCCGACAACTTGCCAGACGCGTCGATTTCTAAACGTTTGTTACTCCAAGAGCCCAGGCTACCCTCGACACTAATTTGTGTTTCCGAAGTTGGGCGTTTGCGCACCATGTTGACGGTGGCTGCGGGGCTACCGACACCGGTCATAATCCCGTTCGCGCCATGGATCACTTCAACGCGCTCGTATAAAGCCGTATCAATTCGTCCATGGGTGTTACTGTTCACGAGCGGCAAGCCAACGCCATCAATCTGAAAGTTATTCAGTTCAAAACCACGCGAGGTGTAGTAAATACGATCGGTTTCGACATTCTCAACGTTAACCGCTGAAGCACTGTTCAATACGGAGTTGATATCATTCAGACCAAAATCTTTGATTTGCTGCTGGTTAATAACCGTAATCGACTGCGGTGTTTCTTTTATCGTCAAACCGAGCTTAGTCGCACCTTCCGCTGAAGAAGACTTATAGCCCTCCTGCTTTTCACCAGTGATCTTTAGACGCTCAATCACCTGTTCAGTCTGTTGCGGTTCTTCCGCTACGGCATAGGCGCTTGTTAATGCACTCATCACGCACACAGCTAACAAAGATTTTTGCATTTTCATGGGGTTCCTCAAAATCAGCCTCGTTTAAGTGCGCACATCATAAATGAAAACGATTCGCGTTTAAAGTTTAATTTAAGTCTTATGCTGTAACGCTTTAAATAGCCAGGTTCCGCCTCAAAATGCTATCGTTAGACCAAAATCACATTTGAATCACGCCTGCTATATGACAATCGATGACTTGCCTTACTCACAAGCATGTGAAAACAACAAACAGCCTATTCTTGAGATATTGAACAGTGCTTTAGCCAACAGCCAGCGCGTTCTTGAAGTCGGCAGCGGCACGGGTCAACACGCGGTGTACTTTGCCCAACACCTGCCCCACTGCACTTGGCAGCCGACGGATCAAGCGCATTATCTGACAGGACTGAATCAACGGCTCGATAAACAAGCCCCTTCTAATGTTTTGCCCCCGCAAGTCTTTAATGTATTTGAGGATCTGCCAACCGGTGAGTTTGACGCCCTGTTTACTGCGAACACCTGCCATATTATGCCCGCGGCCGGCGTAGAGCGTTTATTTGCATTGCTTAGTGCTGAGTTAAGCAGTATTCAAACCGTCTGTATTTACGGCCCATTCAACGAAGGTGGCGAGTTTACTTCACAGAGCAATCGCGCATTTGATGAAAAGCTAAGGACGCGCGACCCCGAGATGGGCATTCGTGACAAAGAATGGATTCAAGATCTAGCTAGGCAGGCGGGCTTTACCCATGCGCAAAGCCACACCATGCCTGCTAATAATCAACTTTTGGAATTTCACAGAGGTAACCTAAACTAATTAACCATTAAATATTTTACTTTGCCCATTGAAAATAAGAATGATTATCAAATACAATACAAAGCATAATCATTCTTATTTACCGCTTATTTAACTAGTAGGGCAAAATATCTAATGAACATGTTTACTAAAAGCAGTATCGCTTTAGCCATTGCGAGCATGACACTCTCCTCTACTGCTTTCGCGCAACAAGACACTGAAACGAAAAACTCAGATCCATCAGAAGACGTTTCTGAACATATTGAAATTACGGGTAGCCCGCTTGATCGCGCAACCACTGCAACCGGTTTACCACTCACATTGCGACAAACGCCTCAGTCAATCTCAATTATCGATCGCACCTTTATCGATGGTTTTGCGTTAGACACCGTAGCCGATGTCATGCAGTTTGCACCGGGCATACAAGCACAGCAGGCCGAGACTGATCGCTTTTTCTTCCGCTCGCGAGGCCGTGATGTAACTAACTTCCAGTTTGATGGTGTGCCTATCGCTTATAACAGCTTCTTTAGCGAAGCGCTCGCAGACTCGGTTATTTTCGAACGTGTTGAAATCGTTCGTGGAGCAACCGGTCTACTGACTGGTGCAGGCGAACCCTCCGCGGCTATCAACCTGATTCGTAAGCGTCCAAAAGCTGAAGATGGCGGCTATGCCAGCTTGGGGATTGGTTCATGGAGCAATTACCGCTTTGAGGCCGATCATTCGCAGACCTTGTCAGAAACGGGTAATGTCAAAGCGCGTGTCGCGATGGCTTACGAGGAAGGCGACAGCTATGTTGACCTATCAGAAAAAGAAAACGCACAAATTTATGCGGTAGTAACCGCTGATTTAACCACTCAAACACGTTTAACCGCCGGTGCAGATTATAGTGAACGCAACCCGAAAGGTAGTATGTGGGGCGCACTACCTTTATTTTATTCGGATGGCACCCAAGCGGACGATCTGCCAGTAAGCACCACCACAGCATCCCCTTGGAACCGTTGGGATCGTCAAAGCACAAACGCGTTCGTACAAGTCGAACACGCCTTTGATAACGGCTGGGATGTTCAGTTTGATGTTGAGCGTCGAGAAGGAGAAATGGATGGCTACCTGCTCTACTTCTCGGGTTTTCCCGACAAAGAAGCCGGCACAGGTTTAGGTACCTCGCCTAACCACTATGTCGCCGACCGTGAACAAACATCTGTACGCTTCTTAGTATCGGGGCCATTTGAGCTGTTTGGACGTGAACACCAGCTCACTGCCGGCGCCTTGCACTCAAAACAAACCGTTGATTCAGTATCATACGGCACTAATGACCCTATTACGGTGCCGAGTATCTTTGACTGGGGTAACGGTGTAGAGCCCGTTGACTTTAACCAAACACCGAATTACAGCACCTTTGAGTCGTACAAGCAGCAGGGTATCTACGCGGCTGCACAACTGAGTCTGACTGATGAACTCACGACCATCATTGGCAATCGTTTAACGACTTACGAAACAACCGTAGAGTCACCCTTCTCACCGAGTGACTTTAAGAACTCGGGCGTGAACACCCCGTACTTCGGCATCGTTTATGATATCTCGGATATTATTTCGACTTACGCAAGTTATACGGAGATCTTTAAGCCTCAAAGCGCCATTGATGCAAACTTTGAGCTGGTCGGCCCCGTCGAGGGCTCCAACACAGAAATCGGTATAAAGGGTGACTTCTTTAACGAAGCACTTACCGCTAGTTTCGCAGTCTACAAGGTTAAAGAGGATAACTTAGCCATCACTGATCCCGATGCTGCAGAACCATTACCGGGCACCAACATTTATCCGTCAATAGGTGTTGCTGGTGCAGAAAGTGAAGGTTATGAGCTTGAACTAAACGGTAAACCCAATGACGCGTTAAACATCTTTGTAAGCTATACGCACAATGAGTCAACGGATCGTGACGGTTCGGACTATGCCCCGTTCTTGCCCGAAAACATGGTCAAAACCAGCGTGCTATTTCAAGCGTCTGATGCGTTAAAAGTGGGTGTTAACGCGAATTGGCAAAGTGATATCTCGAACCCTGGCATTGGTCCTAATGGTGAAACATTTACTCAAGACAGCTACACCGTGGTTAATGCAATGGCAAGCTACCAACTGACACCTCAGTGGGACTTGAGCTTCAACGTCAATAATCTCTTTGACGAAAAATATTACTCAAGCATCGATTTTTATAATCAAGGCTTCTTCGGTGCGGAACGTAATTTTGAACTATCTGTGAAGTACGCTTGGTAAATTGTCGCTAACGTAAACACCGCGCAGTGCGCATGGGCACTGCACGGTGTTGGATTAGTCAGCAACGAGTTAAAACGCTAAACAAATCTTGCCAAAGTGCTTGCCCGACTCTTCGTAACGGAATGCGTCAGCCAATTCTTCAAGACCAAAGGTCTTATCGATAACAGGTTTCACGCCATTGGCTTCGAGCGCGCGCACAAAGTCTTTTTGATCATCGCAACTGCCCACGATAAGTCCTTGTAAACGCGCTTGCTTGGCCATCAACTTAGCCGTTGGGACTTCCCCCGCACTACCGGTTAACACGCCAATCAACGCGATATGGCCGGCAATGGCAACGGCGTTAATTGACTGCGGTAACGTACCGGGGCCGCCCACCTCAATAACGTGGTCAACACCGCGTCCATCCGTCAGCTTGCGCACCGTTTTACCCCAGTCAGGATCGTCTTTGTAGTTAATAAGATGATCGGCACCTAATGCTTTATATTTCTCGAGTTTCTCGTTCGATGATGAGGTCGCAAACACCGTCGCGCCCAGGCTCTTCGCGAGCTGGCACGCAAATACCGAAACACCGCCACTACCCAGTACCAACACCGAGTTGCCTAGTTTAATGCCGCCGTCGACGACCAACGCGCGCCAGGCGGTAAGACCCGCCGTAGTTAGCGTTGCCGATTCAGCATGGCTATAGCCTTTAGGTTGGTGAGTAAAAAAATGAGCCGGGCGCACGACCACTTCACGGGCATACCCATCGATACCATCACCGGGCGTTTGCTTAAAGTCGCCCACAGGCGCTGGACCACTTTGCCAGTAGGGAAAGAACGTTGAAACCACAGGGTCACCCACAGCAAACTCTTCAACACCCTCGCCCACGGCCTCGACAACGCCCGCACCATCTGACATCGGAATGCGACCATCTTCGGTAGGAATGAAGCCAGCGGCGACACCGTAGTCATGAAAGTTCAATGAGCTGGCTTTAACCCGCACACGGATTTCTCCCGCCGCAGGCTGACCGGGATCATCCAATTCCGTCACTTCGATATTATCTAAACCAAAAGGGTCTTTGAGTTTTAGCGCCTTAATCTTGTCTGTCATGTTCGTGATCCTTTAACTGGGAGTCGTTCTCCATTGTAGTTTTCATCAACTGTATTGGATCACGAAAAATCGCTCAAGCGAGTGACAAATACGTTGTTCGGATTTAGAAGCTCGAACCCGGCTGCTGAAGAAATACCAACTCCTCAGCGGTTGAAGAACGTCCGAGCACCTCATTGCGATGCGGATACCGGCCAAACCTATCAATGATTTCTTTATGTTTTAACTCAAATTTGTAGTTGTTTTCTAATCCTGGCTGGTCAAACAACGCCACGGCTTGTTCGTGAATTAGCGGAGATTCGCTGTGCATATAAGGCATATACAAAAACGCTTTTTGATCATTAGTTAACAGATCATCAGCTCCTTGAGCGACCGCCTCTTGGGCTAAAACCAGCGCCATTGCATCTTGACTAAATGCCCGCGCCGAATCACGAAAAATATTACGTGAAAACTGATCCAACATAATAATCTCGGCGAGGCGCCCTTCTGCGCTCTCGCGCCAGCGCCAGCATTCTCCCTGTGCTGCGGCTTTTAGCGTATCGCCAAAGCGTTGCTTGATAGTATTGTCCAACGTATCACTTTTAGTGAACCAGTCTTTAGGCGTCAGTTCCGAAAACCAAAAGTCGATGACGGTCTGTGGGCTCATGGTTAAGCTCCTCATTTAATGGGCAAATACACGTCGGTGATCATTTCACTCTCTGGGACGTCAGGGAAAAAACTTATCCGTTCAAAGTAAATCGGAAAATCTCTGATTTCATAACCTGAATCCGCTAGCCATTGCGTGTACAAAAAATTCACCACAATACCTATCGCGTCATCGCTACCCGTATGTCTCACTCGCGCACATTTGCCTGCAGGAATAACACTATCGACAACACCATAGTCATTGGGGTCAGCGGACTGCTCTGCGGAGCAACACAGATCAAATCGGTAGTCTTCCGGCGCCGTCGTATTGGGGTCATCATACACCAAGTTGAACGTTCGACTCTTACTCGGTGGAAGTCGATTCAGCTTGCGCCACTCAATAAACTTTTGAATCGTTTGTCCCAACCGATTTGGGGCGCCACGATGTGGCATCACAGCAATTGCAATTTCATCAACCTCAACCACATCGACATTAAAGTTATCGGTGTTACTCATTATGTTGTTCCTTAGCATTAATATGGGGTCGTATTGAGCGTGCCAAGGAGCCCAGTTCGGTGTGTCCCGAAAATCGGATGGGCTTTTGTCAAAATACTTTTTAAACGCCCGCGAAAATGCCTCGTGACTCTCGTAGCCGTTCGCCAGTGCGATATCCAAAATACTGCCATGATCTCTATAAGCGAGCTGATAAGCCGCCCGTTTAAGTCGCAGTAGCCGCACGAGCTTAATCACAGACATCCCAAAGAATGCCGAGCACTGGCGATGAAAATGGTATTTAGACAAATAGGCGTGCTGACATAACGCATTAACGTCAAGATCGGTATCAAGGTGTGTTTCTATGTAGTTGATCACTTCCAAAAACCGACGTTGATAGTTCGTCATACCGCACATTCCCCCTCAGCAGGTCATCATTAAAACCCAACTGAGGTTGTCAGGCTTGATTAAAATTGCTCAATTCACAACGTTCGATTAACACGCTGTTGCCACAGAAGGTTGCCATCTAAATCGTGCAGCGTGACACGGTATTCACCCTCATCAAGGTACAGTGGTCTTTTCTTATTGGCTTCCGATAAGACTCGATCAGCCACCACATCAGTACCCGCATAATAGGCTTGTAAAATGACGGCCGTACTCGGCGGCCAGCTATCCGTATCTGGGAGAAATGCCTCGCCTAGCAATCGGCGAAAGTAACTCGGGTTATCAGCGGGTGCCATAGGTACGCGGATTTGGCTATCGACCGGTTGCACGCTGCCAACATTCAGTACGTTACCATCATTTAAATACGTGTAGGTTGTGGTCGGGCTTTCATCAACCGGTTCAAAAGCACAAGCGGTGGTATCAACGCTAAAGGTTTCATAGCCATAGGTGTTATTCAAAAAATCACCCAGCACACGATAAGTTGTTGAGTCAGGTCCTCGCAGCGGCGCTTCCCCGACATGCCCCCAGCCAGCAAACAGCACAAACTTAGCATCCTTGGGCGCTTTCTTAATTTCAGCGACAACATGCTCGGCTTGTTGCTTATCCCTAAACTCAAAACGCTCTACAAAGCCGGCATCTTCAGGGACTGACTTCTCTGCCTCATAACCGAACACCTCAAAACCCAATTTCTGGGCAGTTTTAATCAAGTTAGACATCATCGGCTCTTGAGAATAAAAGCCGTCTTTACTCCTCTCGTTAGGCTCTAACGCCTCAAAACCAATATGAGTGAAACCTTGTGCTTTGAGCCACGGTAACCATGTCATCGTAAGCGTTCGTGATGCTGGATTAAAGTGGTTCTCGTTGATCATAAAAATCGATTCGTCAGCGAGCATCGACTTTACCCTCGCTTCGCCGGAGATTTTTTCATAACCGCCAACGTCATTACAAAATGGCGCGTTAGAAAAACGCTGTATCAAGTCATAGGCTTTATCAGGACGTCCCATAATCGAGTAGACCTGCGCCAACATTTGAGGTTGCTCAGAAAACTGCGACAAGATGCCGTTCACCTCACCCTTTCTTAACTGCTCAGGAAATTGGTCGAGCGACACCTCGTTGGCGTTTATTGATGCCGTTAATAAAAAAGGTATGAGAGCCAGAAGTAGCGCTAATTTATTCATGGTAAAGCCTAGTTTTTTGTTCTAATCACTATAAACGTATCACGTATCAACTAAACCCAAACATCATTCGCCGCCGTTTTACTATCCTCTTCGTCGCCAGTATTTACCACGCCACGAGGTTCAATTAATAACACGTGAGCTTCATGCTCAGCATAGGGTTTGTGCTCGACGCCTTTGGGTACGACGTACATTTCACCCTCGGATAACTCAACATGACCATCTCTAAAGTCAATACGCAGCTTACCCGCAAGCACAATAAAAGTCTCATCAGTATCTTTATGATCATGCCAAACAAAGTCGCCCTGCAGCTTGACCACTTTAAATTGATAGTCGTTCATCTCTGCAATGACCTTAGGCGACCACTGTTCGTTAAACAGACCTAGTTTTTCTTTAAAGTTGATAGCGTTGTGTGGCATTTGATTTCCTTATTAGTGTGCTTCATTGACTATGCCAGCCGAGACCCATTGGGTACATCCCTATCCACGGTCGACAGAACGACAAAGCCATCAGCTCGATGCAGTCCGGTCACTAAACACTCCGACATAAACGGACCGATTTGCTTTGGTGGAAAGTTGACGACCACTAACACCTGCTTACCGAGTAGCTCATCCGGTGTGTATAAGTCAGTGATTTGCGCGCTCGACTTTTTAATGCCAATTTTGTCACCGAGGTCGACCTGTAACTTATAAGCAGGTCTACGCGCCTCCGGAAAAGCTTGAACATCGACAATCGTACCAACACGAATATCGACTTTTTCAAAATCAGCCCAATTAATAGGTTCCATAAGTCGCCCTCAGTGATTTTTCCAATTACGCATTAATGAGTAGAGTTAATTACGCATCATTCTCTGCATTTACCAAATATAGCTTTAAACCACCCGTGTATTTAACAACGTAGTTGTACAGCAAAAACACGACTGCAAATGATAGGTAGGCGAGAATAAACATCAGTATCGGGGATAACAGCAGTAGGCCGATTTTCCAAACTAAACCTTGCACGGAAATTGAAATGATATAATCAAAAGAGACGGTCGTCTGAATGCCAAACACGAGAGCAATAAAACCAAATACTGATATAAATAAATTGATTATAAATGCGACAGCAGCAAGTACTTTTGCGTTTTGTTTAACGTCGATTTTTTTGAGCTCATACTCCATTATAATAAACCTTTATATTAATGACCTGCTTTCCAAACTATCTGTTTATGCATACTTTGACCAGTTAAAAATCGATAGCTCCTTCCTCGCGCCAAAGGCGCGAGCTACCTCTATGGGGCAGTCACAAGATTGACACACTCGCTTTATGGCTACATAATTTACTCATCCGATATATGGAATATAAAAATGTAAATTTTTTTGATCGGACTTTCAACTTAATAGGGATATAAAATGAAAAAACTAGCTTTAACCGCCACACTATTAGCTACTCTCGCCATGACAGGATGTGCTCAACGAATCGCTGACTTTACCTTGGCATCGACTAAAAACGTCGATCTCAATAACGGCCAATTTGCTAAAGGCGAGCGTGTAGAAGGGATCGACACAAAGTATATTGTTCTCGTTCCTTTAGGTGTACCAAGCGTGAAAGAAGCAGCCGACAGAGCAATTGAAACCAACCCTTGTGCTGTCGCATTGACTGATGTCACCGCGGACTCCGAAGCATTTGCATTTCTTTTCGGTTATGTGCAGTACAAAGTCGAAGGCGATCTCGTAATTGATACGAGCCGCAATGGTTGTAACGTTAATTAAAAGCAGCTCGTTCCTTGAGAGCCATCTTATTTACGATGGCTCTATTAGTTAACCTGTTCGTCACTGGCTTCCAAAAAGCCCAGTAATTACGCCAGCTTTAAGCACCTGCCTTGTGAAGTTTTCTGAGACAACCCTAAGTACTAGGGTACTTTATAGTCAATGCTGTAAGTGCAGCTGCACCCAAAAGGTCTCTCGTACATGCTAAAAATTATTTTATTAGTTATTGCTCTTTCACCGTTAACTGCGATGGGCTGCTCGTGTGTCAGCACAGCAAAAAGTATTAACGATGTCATTAACGAACATGATGCCATTTTCATGGGTGTTGCGCTTAAAACCGAAAAAACACCAGGTGACTGGCATACCTCATTTTACAAGACAAAAATAAAAGTAGAACAAATCTGGAAAGGTAATGGCATGCCTGCATCTGTTTTCATCAAAACTAACATCGAGACGTACTCGTGCGGCGGGCCTGCTCCTCAGGTTGGCAACCGATTTCTGATTTTTGCCCACAAAACTCAAGATAACTTGTATTTAACAGGAGGTTGCTCAACATTTATGGATCTCAACCAAGTCGAAAAAGATCTCGATTCTCTCAGTTCAGAACAACTGGCTGAGTGGCAATCGATGTTCTCAGAAATGTTTATAGCAATGGCGAGTGCAGAGAAATAAACAAGCAATGCCACGAGCTATAAATGTTGAATCCATCCTGGCGCCTAAGGCGCGAGCTACCCAAAATACTGAGGCAAAACGCCAATACCCAGCTCCTTGTGCACGGCCTTGTGACGTTGCGCGATTTTCATCACTAAAAAAGCGTCCTTATACAGTTACTGGGACCTCCAATCTGACGCGATAAAGGCGCCAGCGACAATTATCTTGGTCGCTCGCGCAGTTTACAGGACGCTTACGAATTTAGCTCCGCGAATCAGTCCAAGTATTCGGCAAGCTGCTTGGGCGTTTTTAAAGTTAATGCTGATAGGCGTCCGTTCGTCCCCCTTCTAGTTTTGTAACACCTCATTCAATGTAATAATTGTAAGCCAATTGCCCGAATGCCGCATTTCTAAGTGTTCGTTTACTTTCATAGAGGTATCTACTTGCAATGTAGAATCGCCTTCGAAAGGGAACTGACGCGCTGCATAACTTGTGCTGAAAGCTTTCCAGTAGCCAAAACCTTGATCAAATATCACTTCGATGGTTCGCCCGGAAGCCCATTTCAATTCAAGTTTGCGAGAATGTTGCAGCTCCTGCGGATTATCTTTCAGTGTAATTGTTGTGCAATTTGCACTTGGGCAAGTTCTGCTGATTAGCTGTTCCATAAATTCTCGCTGCTCGTAATCAAGGCTCCAGTCGTGGAATACCAAATGACCTACTATGTTCGCTTCAGATTTTAATGCTGTAATAGAAATTGATTTCGGCTCGCACCTATTGAACAACTTAATAAAACTCATAAGCATCATCACTGCCCATGGGCTTTTCAAATAGCGATCGGAATAGCTTATAGAAAGCAATGTGTCGTTTTTTATTAACTCTAATAATAACGGGAACTCGCGTTGAAGTAAGCCAACCATGCGGAGTGGCAACTGCAATAAAGCGCCATCAAGCTCCTGCTTAACATATACGATTTTCGTAGTAACTGCGCCTTCGTAATTACCCCAATCAGATGTATTACAAGGTGCTAGCTGTAATGTTGGAAACTCACTTGAACTAACCCAAACTGCATCATCATCGGTTAACCAATCGCCATTAATTTCAGTTGTACATTCCGAGTTACTTAACAAGCTGAATGTTTTGTCGCCTGCTATTAACTGAAAACCCAGGGCGACGCCTTTGGACAGACCAGTTTTCTCTCCATAACTTATTTCTACACCTAAATACTCAAGGTTTTTTAAAGTGCGTTTCAAATCATTAGCCAATACCTGCCTGCCATTCAAAGCTAAAGTTACACTAACCTTATCGATGGTAATTAGATTTAAAATAAAGGAACGAAACGTATCTGCACTGAGATCCCAGCGCTCAGTATCGCCATTCATTGGTAAAATGACGCGAATGGATTCGTTCGTGTGTTTGGCGCGATTTTTCAACATATGGAACGCACGTAAGACACCAGATGAGCAAAACGCTGCATCAGGAATTTGCTTAAATTCTTGTGGTAACTCAAGGTGTTCAAGAATTTGACTCTCGTCAAGCCAAGCGATAGCTGCCCGACGGTCTAGTTCAAAACGCTCGACACTTGAGTCATTGCCGGCTAAACAATGAGAACAGACCGTGTCACACTGGCTTGGACATTCAAGCTGCTTTTGGGTTGCGCGTAATAAGCCGACCAAGTCATCTATGGCAGTAATGACGAAACCAGCACCACCGCTTGCTTCATCAAACAATTGAATTACCATTCGTGGCGCACCATTCTCTAAATCCAGTTCTTCGCGCGTAGAAAAGCCAATTTCTGTTGGCGAAATACCTAATTGCTCAGCCAGCACCTCGCGCATTGCAATCGCCAACGTATCGGCCACCACATGGTGCTCATCACTCGTTGTTAACCACTGTTGTTGAAGCGGATTACGCAAGCATACTTCAAGCACGTCGGTGCGTACTTGATACCCAAGCGCAATATTTGATTTAACATGCCCACCCGAGCAAGATTCCTTAAAATCACCGGCAACAGCCCCACCTAATGGACGGTGATCTTTCAACACATCCAGTTCACTAGGAATCGTATCTGCCGCGGTCATTGATGCTGCACGACCACATGCTAAACATACTGCAAAGCCATAGCCATATTCACCTTTGGTGTGATGGAAAATTTGCCCATTGTGGCCGAACCTTACAAAGCCGCAATCTTTGTTAGGCAACGTAACCTGTTCGCCTACTAGGCTAACTCGAGGTTCAGCCACCGGAATAAACTTCTGAGTAAGAATATCGTTGCTTGTTGGCTTCCAAAAGTCGGTTAAAAACCCTGTGGGACGTAGGGTGCTCACCTTTTCACGCTCGGGAATTAGCGCGCGACATTGCGGATTCGAACAGCACAGATCGCGACTATTGGCATAAGCATTTTCACGAACACCTGTAGTACCGCACTTTTCACAACGCCAAGCTACCGCAAAATGAATGTCATCATTATTACCTGGATTCGTGAAATCTTTTATCACAATACCCTCTGAACGATAAGCGCGCCCATCAATAACTAACGTTGCGCCAGGTGCATATTCACGTAACGCAATATTGAGGCTGCGCGAAGGTTTTTCTTTGTTTACAAACACATTGTCTTCGCGTTCTTTGAATTCTTTTTGTCGTTTGCTTTCTTTAAAGTCTTCAATGTTTTTGTGATCCAGTTCGACCACATTCGTTGGGAACCCATGTCCGGGTAAAAACGTGCTGCTAATCAGCCCCTTCAATAAAAACTGACTGTTATGTGCGCTTAATTCAAACGCTAGTGCCCGCTTGTAGGGCTCATCCGTCGCGGTGTCATGCAAGGCTTGAATGCGCTGCCGCTCCTCCAACCATTCGGTTTGAATATCAGCTAATTTGTCTTTCGAGGCTAGAATTAATTGATTTAATGATTCACCTGCTAGGCTAGTTTGATTAATCACCGACTTAACGGCATCGGTAAACTCGTCGCGCGAATCATCCATCCATGCCAACATCGTTTCACATGCTGATGGTTCGCCACCAAAAAATGATTCTGCCGATAACCGCGTACGATCACCCTCATCAGGTAACGTTCTTAAGAACGCCGCTAACAGCACCGCATTAACGTGGCGCTGAACAATTGAGCGCGAACTCAGAATCACTTTTGGGGCAGGAATAGCTGTCACAAAAGGCCACATTGGGTTACGGAAAGCACGTTGGTTATGCGGGTCGGCTTTACACAAAGTATAAGCAATTGCCCGCGACTCTTTGCGTCGACCAGCACGGCCTGCTCGCTGCAAATAATTGGCTGGGTGCGGCGGCAAATTGTTCATCACAACGGCTGATACACCTCCAATATCGACGCCCATTTCCATGGTTGTTGAACAGTTTAAAACGTTGATATCACCTAACTTGAATAAATTTTCATAGTTTGACAATGTTTTTGCCGACTGCTGTGCCGAGTGTTCAGCTGTACGATAGTAGAAGCCCCCTTCTACAATACGATCACTTAGATTATTCCATACCCCTTTCACGCGCAATTCGCGCACTGTCGGATGAGTATGTAACTTCTCGCGTACTTCCCTAATTTTCGCAATACCAGACTCAAGAGAAGATAGCTCGGTAAAGTCGGGCATCGTAACCAGTTCACAGCGGTAATCAGCATCCGTAAGCTTGCGCGGGAGGTACGGCGTTAATCCTCTAAACGTGGTATCGATAAGCCTATATGTATTCGGACACAACCAAGCTTTACGTGGCAACGAAAAATTTAACGAAGATAATTCCAACTGGAACCCGTTACTGCCAGATTGCTTGAGTATTTGATGCTGCGTTAAATCCTTCCACGCCCGCATCAGCCATAAGTTAATTTTATCCTTGTCTTCAGCGCGATCGGCCGAAAGACCAGTTGCCAATTCAAGTAGTTTGACCAAGCGATTTTTATTCGCCGTTCGCACCTGCGGCCATTTTCTTATACGCGGGTTTTCTTGAATATCAGCGTTAGGCGAAAACAGAAACTTTTGCGTCGACAAGCTGCCCATCCAGTTCTGTAGATCATCGTCCATACGCATCATGCGGTTTTCTCGCACATAGAAATCCAATGCAACTTTTAGAAAGTTCTTCCAGTCATCGAGCGTAAGCTTGGAGCGCTCTCTCAAATTATCGGTTGCATTATGCGCATAGGTTTCTTCCCAGAATTGGGGGCAGCTGCGAACCTGCTCAAGACCCTCATAACCAACAGCAACTAACCCTAAGGTTTCGGTACTGATTTGCTTTTTTGGACGACGAGAAAATTCACGCATCATCAGCAACTGAGTAAGACGACGTGGTCCACCTTCATCCCCAAATAATCGCGGGTTTGCATACTTATTGTATTTTAACATGGCACTTTTAATGTCATGCTGCTCTATAAAGCGATTCTCCAAATCGGTATATAAAACATTTACCGTCTGAGGCTCTTGCTGTTCGTTAAGTAGTCGCTCGAGCTCTTGCTCTTTTTTACTTGCTTTGTCATGCTGCTTTGATTGCTTTGCGTACGCAATAACCATGCGAAGATCTTCAATTTTTTCGTTCACTTCAGCAGCTTTTTGTCCACCTATTAACTCTAGGTTCTTTTGTTGAAGTAATTGAAATACTAGACCACGAATACGCGAGCGTTCAGCCTCATGCTGCATGCGCACAGCCATTCGTGCTGTCCCTTGACGACTGTCAGTAAATGTAATGAGCTTCCTACCACGGCCTGGCAGCTCTTCTGGGCTGCGCTTGTTTGAATCTTTTTTGTCCGCATCAGGGCAAAACTCAAGAACGGTCGGCACCGCATTGGTTATGTAAAACGGTGCACCTAAATGTGCGCCACGATAAAAGTCACCTTTTGAATCCGTCTCACTAGCGCAAGCCGAACAGTTATCTATCTCGCCTACCCCTATTTTTATAGAAATGTACTCATCGTCAATAACAGCGAACTCGCTTGTTTGTCTATTAAGGCTTTGCAAACAATAATGTTCGTTTTCAGAGGTCACAGCACCAATCACAACATTGGAGCTTACGCCGCGTAAAATGCTTTCTTTTTCATCGTCGGCAGGAGTGTCATCACCATCATCTTGCTCAATGTTCAATGAAAACTCATCTACACCCCGAGAAACTCGATGAGTTAATTTTCCGCGTTGATCTGCTGCTAATAAATGCGGTTCACTGCACTCGTTACAAAATACGACTTCAAAAACTGGCGCTCCACAATCACAATGTGAGCGCTCTGTTACGTAAACGGTTCCAAACGGAAAACTATTGAGCTCGGCTGGCTTGACATTGCAGCTATGGTCAACGCAAGCCCATAAGCCATGCAGCATCCGTTGAAAAAAGTGTGCTCGAACCTTCAAAAACGGATCGCCTTGCTTATCGCCCTTCGTGCCTGTCATCACGTCTAACCAACTCAGAACTTCGACTTGTTGCTGTTGCAACGTTTTTCCTTCCAATAAAGGCGCTACACTCGCCACTAAGTCATCTAGTCGCTGAGGCTTGTCAGTATCAAGAATTGTCGCACGTAATTTACTCGCGATAGCGCTCGACGATAGAGCTTTGAAACGCGACGCAGATACCTCCTCAGCGCTGTCAATTGCATTGACGTCATCAAGTGTATACGGGGTTGACTGCTCTAGCCACCCACCGCTTAATTGAGGGGTAATTCGACGACCCGTAATGACCGAAACCTGCTCAATAGGAACACCGGCCAAGTCGGCCAAATAATGCTGAAGCTTTTCCTCTGCATTAGCATCAGCAATAGTTGCCGACGTCGCCACAAAGCGAATATCTTTCGACTGACGCCCAAACGCATTCACCACCCGCTTCAATAGCAGTGATAGCTCCGCTGCTTGCGAACCAACATAGGTGTGAGCTTCGTCCAATACAATCCAGCGTAGCGACTGCTGCTGCTTTGAAATTTCCAAAATAGGACTATCAACTTGACGTACCAGCATGTACTCAAGCATGGTAGAGTTAGTCATTAGAATCGGAGCAGGCTCTTTTCGTAGTAATTCACGCGATAGTATTTGGTTCTTCAATATCGCTTGGCGTTTACGCACTTCAGATTTGCTGGCCTTGTGCTCAGTTTTACCATTATATAAGCAAAAGCGAATATCGCCTTCAAACTGGCGTGTCCACGCATCGAGTCGCTCTTGCTGTGAGTTAATCAGCGCATTTAACGGATAAAGAAACAGTGCTCGAACACCAATTAATGCGCTCTGTGTTGCTTTTTGTTCGCGAATCAAGTCATCGAGAATGGGTACCATAAAGCATTCGGTTTTACCTGAGCCTGTCCCCGTAGTAATTACCGCTGAACGCGGTTTTTTATCGGTTAACACCTGCCAAGCTTCAACTTGGTGTTTATATGGTTTGATTGATTTATCGAACTCGTATTTAGGTGCTTCGTGCAACGTTTTAATTAATTGCGGATGCAATAATTCGGGGCTCAATTCGGCAAAACTCTTCTTTCCAGGCGTCCAGCCAAATGTATGTTCAAATACAGGATTGGCCAAAAAACTACCTTCTGCACCTAAACAATCGCTAAATTGCTTTTCAATATGCCGGCGAAGGCCTTCATTACGTATACCTAATACGCCCAACGTCGCTTCTTTAATCCGATTTTGAGATTGTTCAATTAATGCCTGGAAAAAATTCATGATTTACTCTTAATTTGGGTTATTATTATTAGCGATTAAATAAGCGGTGGTAGCTGCATGTACTGGCCTAAACCACATTTCACGACCAAAATCAGACAGATTTGTCACTGCAAATTTCAATTGCGATGTTGGCACACCTAAACTTTTCGGACTAGCTAGACCGGCTGTAATACAGGCAACAAACATCGGCAAATAAACCACCGCATCGGTGTAACCAATACTAGATACTTGCTTGAAGCCATCACCTAAACTCGACGCCATCACAAATGCTTTTAACTCATGTGACAAATCAATCGGCCAATTATCGTTTTCAGCAAAAAAACGCCGCAGTTCTTGATACCAGCATGGAATAATCCTCTCGTACGGATATTGACGAACGGCTTGTACATCACCGGTCTGTATATAGTCAGTCAAGTACTCAAACGCCGAGACGATATCTTTAAGTGCAACTTCGCGCTCTCGGACCGTAATGTCCGCGTAACTTTCAGGAACGCCTAACTTCATTATCGCATTAGCAAATAACGTTCGCGCTGATCGCCAAGTATCCACAGGAATAAATTCCCAGACAACCGCCAGCTCATCGCTAATGCGTTCACAAAACATTGAATCAAGTTCAAGCCGGAATACAGCTAAAGCAAGCGCATCACTATTGCACCCTAACGCGCGCCAGGCTTCGAAACTTGAGAGCGGAAGATGGCCGTATTTCCGCTTTAAAATACTTAAATAGTTCCAACCTGAGTGATTATAATCCACTGCCATTTTTTCGATCTGTTCGCGAATAAGGTTCGGGCGCTCTATTGGGTGAAAGAAATTACAAGCTGAGTGTAATGATGTTAAAGCGCCTAAATCAGCCGATTCCACCAAGGTTTCCACCTCGTCGCCCGGCTGAACATAGGGCCGAACTTTCAATTCAGCATCGGCATCTGAATGAACGATCCATGTTGTATTCGAACTGATCAGTTTATCCATTGCATAACGTCCAGTGGGTGTTTCAGCCGATAAAATTGGCTCAATAATTAGCGGATGCTGTTCAGGGTTAATTATATTAATTGCTCGTAAATTAATGGGAGCACGAATGTCATTACATTCATAGTCTTTAATAACAAGGTCATAGCCATCACGTTCCAAATACGCGTTATAACGCTGTATGATTACCCGCTTTAAAACCGTTTGACCTAGCTGAATAACTAACTGCACAGCCGCATCTTGATCGCTTAAATTACCAAGCAACTTGGTAATTTCTCGATGCATGCCAAACAAACTAATTTCAATCGGCAAATGATCAACAAATACGACATCATCTTTGACGTACTTAACCTGCCCTCTCGACATAACGTTTAAGGCAATATTAAAACGCTGTCTTTTGTCACTACTATTGGTTAATTGAATCCGATGCCCTAACAAGCCATCAAGCAGCAGTGATGTCCCCTCAAACGCGTCACCCATGGGGGTAATAATTCGTGCTCCAGCGACCGGAAATGGCACACGAAGTGTTACTGGTTTAGAACATTTGTCACTGCAAACATCCACGTTAAAAGAAACTGGAGCTTTGTTATCGCACGTGGTCAAACTGAATTTGCCGGCATCCAATTCATCAATGACAACATAGTTGGCTGCGCCATTGGCAACATTAGGCGTTACTTGGCAACGAGCCGAGGTCATAAACTGAATAAATGCTGGGGTTGCTGATCGAGCTGGCCGTGTACGAATCTTTAAATCGTGAGGAACGACACCGAAGGTCCGTCGAAATAGTGTTTTATCGAAATTGTCTTTTATAACCAACTGAACACGACCATAAATATTAGACAAATGGTTCAGGTTCAAAACACGCCTGTCATTGACGAATATGCGCAAATCTTCAAGTGCAAAGTTTGCGTCATCACTTAAGTTCAATTTAGGAAATTCAAAATAGGTGGTAATCGGTAAAGTCGACCAATTGGTTTCATGCCCTATCACTCGAATAAATGAACGTGGTTGCGCTTTACAAAGTTGGATCTCAAATTCATCATTATCGGCGTTTGTAATCAATGCATTCGACGACAATTCATACAATGTGCCGAAATCATAGACCTTAATCAAATTCGCAGCCGATTCACCTTTACCAAATTGGCACTGCTTCGGTAACCATAAACGGGCACTCGTTTCGGCGATAGAACAGGACTCAGAACCAGCGATGTACCAGCGATCAGCCTGCTCAGTAAGAACCAAAGGCGAAGCATCCAAATCAAGCAAACTATTTTCAATTGTGCGATTAAAAACAACACTACCATGTGAAACTAATTTAAAAGTAAGTGGCTCGGCACTGGCACTGCGCTTAACCTCAACTCGTGTTCGTTTGAAAGTTAACTGAATGCAGTCTTGCTTCTGATCGAGGCTAGCATATATCGGTGAGCCACGAAAAATAAGTCGGTTGCCTTCATAAATTAACGGCTCAAATCGAGTAGATATTATCTCTTGCTCACTGCGCTTAATTTTTAACTCCCGCGGGATAACCACTTCGGAAGTCACATCGACACCACGGTTTGATAATTGAAAATAATTGTCTGATGTGAATTCAGATAACAGCTCAGCTTGGCGCTTCTTCTCAAGTGCACTTTGATGACGGCTCTTCTCTGCTTGTATTAACCAATCGTTAATCAAGCGTCGCCCATTTTCAATATCTAACGGTATAGGAAAATCTTTATTCCACCCCTTAGCATGCTCATCCAAATATTCAGCTGGGTTTTTCACCTCTCGCAGCGGGTAAGCCTCAGTAAGCTTAGTTAAGCGTTCGACAATACCTGAGAGTAACTTAGCAGTATGAATAGTACGGAATACTTGCGGTAATTCTTCCTGATTATCTAACATCAATGACGTTAGCGACTTATCCATTGCGGCAATTTTATAATAAGCACCAATACCACGACGAATTGCCCGACCAAAACCATGAGTATCACTATTTAAGAGAGGCCATGGCAACCCTCCTTCAGCAAACAATGAACCTAAATACGATATCCGGTTCTCGGTTTTTATGGGCTCACGACGCCAAAAAGCTAATCCGCTTAGCGTGAGCTGAGCACGATTCTGTTGAGATATTTTCTGTGAAATCAAGTCTTCAATAGGCTTGGTTGAATATTCACCGGTGTACTGTCGACGATAATACTCCGCAACCAAAAGACAAAATGCTGCGCCCGTATAGTGTGGCAGTCCTTTCGGAGGGTGTTTAATGAGATTTGCATGAGTTAAAAGAGCGATAAGCTTCTGAAATTCGTCAGCTGTAACTTGGTAAGAATATAACGGATCGCCTTGCGGACCTTGAAATAGTTCTCGAGTAAAAAGGAACTCGTTCATCCATGCTTTGCAGTTATCCATGTTCTGATTATTATATTTTTGTAATTATGAAATAAATTTAAATTGAATCTTCTAGATGATCAACTCCAATTTATCACACATTATGTTTAAGTTATTATTTGAATTTAATTTCAATAAAGTACTCGCTTTCAACGAAGCTGGAGTTCGACCCATAAGTTCATACTGCTGGCAGTGACATTAGGTTTTTCCGTGGCATAATGACTGCAAATAATGGATAACAATAACGCTTACAATCAGGTTGTACGGGGACGTTAGAAAAAATGACAACGATTAGCCAGGACAGCATCAACAAAGCACTTTGGAACGCTTGTGACACCTTTCGCGGTACGATAAATGCCGGAACCTATCAAGACTTTCTTCTGACCATGCTTTTCCTTAAATACATCTCGGATGTGTGGCAGGACCATTACGACCAATACGTAGCCCAGCATGGTGATGAGCCTGAACTGATTGAAGAGATGATGAAGAGCGAACGCTTTGTGTTACCGCGTGATGCTAGCTTTTACGCGCTCTATGACCGTCGTTATGAGCCGGGTAATGGCGAGCGTATTGACCAGGCATTACACGCAATTGAAGAAGCCAACGGCACCAAGCTAAAAGACGCTGGTAAAAGTGTGTTCCAGGACATCAGCTTTAATACCGATAAGCTCGGTGAAGAAAAGCAGAAAAACGATATTCTGCGACACCTGCTCGAAGACTTCGCCAAGCCAGAGCTTAACTTAAAACCGAGCCGCGTTGGTTCACTGGATGTTATCGGTAACGCGTACGAGTATCTGATTAAACACTTTGCAGCCAGCGGTGGCCAAAAAGCCGGTGAGTTTTATACCCCACCCGAAATATCAGACTTAATTGCCGAGCTACTCGACCCGCAACCCGGAGACAGCATTTGTGACCCGGCTTGTGGCTCCGGCTCATTATTGATGAAGTGTGGTCGTAAAGTTGTCTCAAATCACGACAGTAAAGAGTATGCCCTGTTCGGTCAGGAAGCTATCGGCTCCACCTGGTCGTTAGCCAAAATGAACATGTTTCTGCATGGCGAGGACAACCACAAAATTGAATGGGGCGATACCATTCGCAATCCTAAGCTATTGGATAAAAACGGCGACCTGATGCTGTTTGATATCGTGACCGCCAACCCACCTTTTAGTCTGGATAAATGGGGTCATGATGACGCAGAGAACGACAAGTTCAGTCGCTTCCGTCGTGGCGTACCGCCAAAAACCAAGGGCGACTACGCGTTTATCCTGCACATGATAGAGACCCTAAAGCCCGGCAGTGGGCGTATGGGTGTCGTCGTACCACACGGTGTACTATTCCGAGGCTCCAAAGAAGGTAAAATTCGTCAGCAACTGATTGACGAAAATCTGTTAGACGCCGTTATCGGTCTACCGGAGAAGCTTTTCTACGGTACCGGCATCCCAGCCGCTATTCTGGTTTTCAAAAAATCAAAATCAGACGAGAGCGTCTTATTCATCGACGCTTCACGAGAATTCAAGTCAGGTAAAAACCAAAACCAGCTAAGCGACGACAACATTCAGAAAATCGTCGATACCTACCGCGACCGCGAAACCATCGACAAATACTCGTACCTGGCAACACTCGAAGAAATTCAGGAAAACGACTACAACCTGAATATCCCCCGCTACGTCGATACTTTCGAAGAGGAAGAAGAAATCGATTTGATGGCCGTGCGAGCTGAACGCCAAAATCTCAAAAGCGAACTTGATGAGTTGGAAAGCCAGATGGAGAAATATCTGGAGGAGTTGGGTTATGGTGCTTAAACCTTCTGACCTAGAAGAGTTACCAGAAGGCTGGAAAAATGTAGACTTAGGCTCGATTATGCAAGTCAGACAAGGTTTACAAATTCCAATATCTGAAAGGCTCAAAAAGCCTACGCCAACTGCTGTTGAGTATATAACGATTCAATCGATTAAAAATAAAAATCAAGAGCGCGAATACGTTGAGTCGCCCTCGAGAAGAGTTGTTTGTGAGGTCGATGACGTATTAATGACAAGAACAGGTAATACCGGAATAGTGATAACTGGTGTCGAAGGCGCTTTCCATAATAACTTTTTCTTGATGGACTTCGAACGCTCTCTAGTCAACCGGTTATTCCTAGTTAATTATCTGCGCTCTCCTAGGGTTCAGCATTTAATCTTAGTAAAAGCCGGAAGCAGTACGATTCCAGATTTAAATCACAGAGACTTCTACTCTATTCGTTTTCCTTTACCCCCGTTAGAAGAACAAAAGAAAATAGCCCAAATCCTCTCAACCTGGGATAAGGCCATCACCACCACCGAGCAACTGCTCGCCAACAGCCAGCAGCAGAAAAAAGCCCTTATGCAACAACTGCTCACCGGCAAAAAGCGCCTGCTGGATGAAAATGGTGTGCGTTTTAGTGGGGAGTGGAGTAGGTACAGGTTGAAGGACATTGGTAATACATTTTCTGGATTAGCCGGCAAATCAAAAGCAGACTTTGGAAAAGGTACGCCGTATATCCCTTACAAAAACATCTTCAAGAATTCCCGGGTCGACTTGAATGAGCTTGATTATGTTGAAGTGAATGAAGGAGAAAATCAGTCAGCCGTCAAATTTGGCGATATCTTCTTTACAACATCCTCTGAAATTATCGAAGAGGTAGGGATGTCTTCTGTACTTATAGACGATGTAGAAACTCTTTATCTAAACTCGTTCTGTTTCGGCTTTCGTTTAAATGACTTTGAAACACTAACCCCCCAGTTCGCACAACATTTATTTCGTAGCGAAAGCTCGAGGAGAAAAATTTCAAAGCTTGGTCAAGGGGCTACACGGTACAATTTATCCAAAAAGCAATTAACAACAAGATTCGAGTTCAAGGTGCCCCCAATCAATGAGCAAATTAAAATAGCATCAGTTCTATCAAACGCTGACAATGTGACAGCTCAATTAAGCAAACAGCTAGTGCGTCTTAAATATGAGAAGAAAGCTCTCATGCAACAATTGCTTACCGGAAAGCGCCGCGTAAAGTTAGATAAGGAGGCTACATGACAGTCACTCACGAACCAGAATTAACGTTCGAAGCAAGAGATGAATTTCGTCGTGAGCCCATCGCCTCACAGCTCATCAGGGGTTCTACCCCGTTTCTACGGACGGTTTAAAACGTTTGTAAACTTCCTGTCTTGATTCGCTACTCTACGTCGCATTCTTGGATTATGAAACCGCTCGA
>NZ_LSBQ01000018.1:0-55567 GCF_001577655.1 Idiomarina sp. T82-3
GTAGCCGGCGTCTGAAGTATAAAATTAGCTAAGGGTGGATCACTTTTACTCCGTTGATTTTAGGACAAAAGTGGATCAGTTTTCACCCGTTGTTGACACCAGTCGTTACCGTGAAATTCAGGGTCATAGAAACCTGCGTTCAGCGCTTGCCACGCCTCATCAAAGATCTGCGCCCGTTCGGCCATATGCTCGATGGTTTGTTGAGATACCGTCGATAAGGTTTCTGGTTCGTCCTTTTTGGTATCTACCTTCACTAAAGTGCCGCGTTCGACAAGTGCAAAAAGGCTTTTGCCATCGGTACTTAGCGATAAGCTGCGAGGGCTTTGGTCGCCTTTAATAATGTGCTCTTTGTCTTCGCCATTCCACTTAATTTTGAACAGGTCTTGGTCCATCTCGAAGTTCTGGCGACCGGCACCACCAATGGTGTAATAAACGTGCTCGCCTTCTTTGTCGAACGCTAAACCGGATTCGTTACCTGCAAAACGTGTTACTTGAACAAGCCGTTTATAGATGCCGTCCAAATCAATCTGCATAGGCTCAACGGCGTCTTCCGCAGCGTCCGAATCGTCTTCAGATTCTTTGGCATCCGCAGTTTCCTCAACAAACTCGTCGCGTTTCCACTCCTCTTGCGAGCGTTGCCAATCGCTTTCTTTTAACCATGCAAACCAAATGTCGTAATCGCCATTGTTCCGCATGGAACTAAAGCCTAACTTGCTGCCATCCGGAGACCAGACTGGGCTGTAATCGCCTTTTGGATGCATGCTGACGTTAACGGGTTCTTGAGAGTTATCCGCCGCATGAATAAAGATTTCGCTGTTAAATGATAAGTCAGATTTAGCGTAGGCTAACCACTGGCTGTCTGGCGACCAGCTGACACCGCTCGGTGTTGCCCAGCCGTCTAATAGCACCACGGGGTTGGTCAGTGACTGATCATCGGCTACATCCGCGACAATGAGTTTTCCACGACCTTCACGGTAAGCCACTTTTTTACCATCTGGCGAGACCAAAGGCTCATGTTCTTCGGCATCTGTGCGCGTTACCGGTTTAACTGAATGCTTTAACGACCTAAATAGGTTTGGCTCTTCAGAATCCGCTGATGTCACTGCAAAAATATCATTTTGACCATCGCGGTCCGAAACAAACAACACGGTGTTGTCGTCTAACCAAGCAACATCTCTGTCGCGTGCGGCACCCGTGGTGAGTCTGACCGAGCGCTTATCTTCTTTATCGTTGCGCTTAACAAATACGTCGCCCCGCACAACATAAGAAATCAACTTACCGTTGGGTGAGACACTGTACTCATCCAAAGCGTTGGTGGTTGACTTGTTGGTGACCGGGTCAAAACGAAAGTCTGTAGGAATCGATAGGTTGAGTGATTGACGCTTGCTACCGGCTATTAATTGCACTTTATCGGCGGCTTGATAAACAAGGTGATTGGCCTGTTTATCGATGCTGAAGTGCTCGACGCCAAACTCGCGCTCATCAGTAATTTGCTCGGCGCGGTTTGAACCCAACTTCTGCCTAAACACGTTGTATTTGCCCGCGCGCGATGAAATAAAATACAGCTCGTTGTTACTAGACCATTGTGGCATAAAGTCGTTGCCATCAAAGTCGGTCAATTGCTCGTATTCACCCGTTTCGGTATCGTAAATCCAGATATTGCGGTTTGCCGGACCGCGATAATCTTCGCGTGAAATGCGGCATGTGCCTCGAACAAAAGCAATTTTTTTGCCGTCAGGCGATACCACCGCGTCAAAACCGAGCGCATCCATAAACCGTGCTTCGGTTGCATCGCCACTGGGCGCAACGCCGTAAACTTCCCACTCACGCTCAACTTCAGCGTATAAACGACGCGTATTAAATAGCACTTGGTTGTCGTGACCAAACCCAAGCACACGATCAGGCGCACTATGATAGGTCAAACGATCGGGTCGACCGCCTTGGCTAGGCATCACAAACACATCGTCATTACCAAATCGGTCACTACTGAATGCGATGGTTTTACCGTCTTTCGACCACTTTGGTGAGCTCTCATAGCCCTCGTGGATGGTTAAACGGTTGGGATGGGTACCCGACGTTGACATGGTCCAGATATCACCTTGATAACTGAAGGCGATTTGGGTGCCATCGGGGCTGATTTCGGGTTGCATGATTAGCGGTCGTTCTGGAGCTCCGTTTGACGCAGAGGCGCCAAAGGCCGCAGAAACAAGCAGGCTGGTTACCAGTCGTTTCATAGTTTAACTACCTATTTTAGTTAGAATTATTAAAATTTTGTTGATGGTAGCAAAAATATGAGGTCGGGTACGGAGGTTCAGCTCATTACTCGGTAGGTCGCGCATTTTGCGCGACGTACCATTTTTTAACTAATTAACTTAAGCGGATTGAAGTTGTTTCAAATAGTCGTCGTAACTTCCCGAGAAGTCACGCATGCCTTTGTCGGTTAATTCAATAATACGAGATGCCAGTGACGATACAAACTCGCGGTCATGACTGACGAAGAGCACTGTTCCATCGTAATTTTCGAGAGCTAGGTTGAGTGCTTCAATTGATTCCATATCCAAGTGGTTGGTCGGCTCATCCATCACTAATACGTTGGGACGCTGCATAATGAGCTTGCCGAAGATCATACGTCCTTTTTCCCCACCCGATAAAATCGACACCGGCTTTTTGATATCGTCCTGAGAGAACAACATGCGACCCAATACGCCGCGAATTGCCTGCTCATCATGGTGTGGTTGCTTCCACTGGCTCATCCAATCAAATACGGTCATTTCCTGTTTGAACCAGTCGGCATGGTCTTGTGCATAATAACCAATATTAACGTTTTCAGACCACTTAATGATGCCATCGTCAGCTGCGTATTGATCGACCAAACACTTCAGCAGCGTGGTTTTGCCGATACCGTTAGCGCCGAGTATGGCGACCTTTTCGCCGACTTCGACCATGGCGTTCAAATCTTTTAATACGTGTAAGTCACCAAAGGACTTATTGAGTCCCTCGATCTCGAGTGCTAAGCGATAAAGTTTCTTTTCTTGCTCGAAACGAATGTATGGGCTCACTCGGCTCGATGCTTTGACTTCGGCTAATTGAATCTTCTCAATCTGTTTTGCCCGCGAGGTCGCTTGTTTGGCTTTTGATGCGTTAGCAGAGAATCGGCTGACAAACTGTTGCAGTTCGGCGATTTTATCCTTTTTACGCGCATTCTCATTCAGCAGTTGTTCGCGTGCCTGTGTTGCGGCGAACATGTACTGGTCGTAGTTACCTGGATACACGCGTAACTCGCCGTAATCGATGTCAGCCATGTGGGTGCACACGCTGTTTAGGAAGTGCCGATCGTGCGAAATAATGATCATCGTCGCTTGGCGTTCATTGAGTACCGTTTCTAGCCAACGAATCGTATTGATATCCAAGTTGTTGGTCGGTTCGTCCAGTAACATAATATCAGGTTCTGAAAACAAGACCTGTGCGAGCAAAACCCGCAATTTCAGACCCGGTGCAAGTTCGCTCATCAAGCCAAAGTGCGCTTCGAGCGGAATACCAACACCGAGTAATAGTTCGCCTGCGCGTGACTCTGCTGTGTAACCGTCCATTTCGGCAAATGCGACTTCAAGATCAGCAACACGCATGCCGTCTTCTTCGCTCATTTCAGGTAAGCTATAAATACGATCGCGTTCTGATTTTACTTGCCACAGTTCCTCGTGACCCATGATAACGGTATCAACGACACTGAATTGCTCATAAGCGAACTGATCCTGCCTCAATTTACCGACGCGCATGTTTGGATCAGTGGATACATTGCCAGACGAGGGCTCTTGGTCGCCGCTGAGGATGCGCATAAACGTCGATTTACCGCAGCCGTTGGCGCCGATCAGACCGTAGCGGTTACCTTCGCCAAATTTCACTGATATGTTTTCGAATAGAGGTTTTGCACCAAATTGCATGGTGATGTTTGAAGCAGAAATCACGTTTACGCACCTGAATAAAAAATAGGCGCGTAATCTACGCGTTTTGGGCGCAAATGACAAAGGAAGATTGCATTTATCCTAAATGTCCTGTTTTGACCCAGATAACGGTTTCTTCATCCACGAACGGGTGGTGAACGCTCATATGTGGGTTACGGAGCCAGGTTCCTCTAGGATAGCGACCGTGTTCATCGCAAAATTCGCCGGACAACACAAATATTTCTTCGCCACCGAGGTGTCTATGAGGCTTAAATCTTTCATTGTGTGGCCATTTTACGAGTGCGACGTGTTCGGTGCCGTGACTATGTAACGGCATCACCTGGAGTCGGCCTTGACCTGCTAGCCAGTCCGTCTGCTGAGTATTAACTCTGACTGTGGCGGTATCATCGTGTTGGAACTGGTGGAGTTTTACCAATAATACGCAACCCTCTTTACTAAAAGGGGCATGGCTACTGCCGGGCGGATTTCTGAGATAGGTACCCGTTGGATAGTCACCATATTCGTCAGAAAAAACACCCGAAAGCACCAGTATTTCTTCACCCAAAGGGTGTGAGTGGGTATTAAACGATGCGCCGGGCTTATATTCAACGATACTGGTTGCGCGACCACGCTCAGCCTCTTCTCGCTCGAGTAGTTTACGCTTCACGCCTGCTGAGGGGCTATCGATCCAATCTTGTTCGGAAGTATTAATGACAACACGTTGCTGAAAATCTAAATTTAACACAATGACTCTGCCGGCTGACTAACGGAACTGACTACAATTACGTAAAAAACATAATATATGGCTCACTTTGATGGATAATTATAATCTTTTTTTCTGCGGTGTTAAAAATATTTGATATCATAAGGCGATGAATCTAATCTTCAAGTGTTAACTATTTTTAACATGGTGGGTGGGTTATGGCATTTCGTGAAAAATCAGCATGGCTGATGTTAATCATTACTTTATTGGTCGGTGGCGGTCTTACTTTCGAGGTTGTGCAGGGCTTTAATTCAACAAGCCAGTGGCCGCCAGCGGTTTCGGTCTTTACACGTTTAACGGTGGGGCTCATTGTGCTGAGTATTGTCGGTCAGATCGCGTTAGCGCTTGTTGACCGCAAGTCGGCGAATCGCTCCGCAGATGAACGCGAGAAAACCATTCAACAACGTGCGGATGCCTATTCTGGTATCTTGTTGGGTGTACTCATTGTTTCTAGTTTAATGACGTATCTGGTGCATCAACACGGAGATCTTCTGTTTTTGATGGCATTGTTGAGTTTAGTGGTGGCGCAAGCTGCGGAGTACGTTGTAGAAATTATCGGCTATCGACGGGGTTATTAATATGTTGCCCATTGATAACTGTGTGCGTGCTTTGCGCGAACAACACGGTGGAATGACCCAGGCTGAACTCGGCGACAAGGTTAATTTAACGCGTCAGACCATTGCGGCAATTGAACAACGACGTTATTCACCCTCACTTGAAACTGCATTTCTGATAGCGCGCGTTTTTGGGCAACGCCTTGAAGATGTATTCTGGTTTGACGAGAGTGCGACTTCCTAATGTGTTTTTAATCACGCATCGAGCTTTTTAACATAGGCCGCTTGTTTTAAGATGGCTTGAATCATTGTGCAAGGGAGCACTGTATGATTTTGAACATGATTGCCTTAACCTGGCTAGCCGGTTTTACGGCGTTCTTAGGCGCTTTGTTAGCCAAGTGGGAGGGGTCGGCCGAATCTGCGAATAAACAGAAATTAGTGCATGGCGTTGTCGCCATCGGTGGAGGGATCCTACTTTCCGCGGTTATGTTTGCATTGTTACCGGAGGCCAACAATAACTTGCCCGTCTGGGCTGTCGCGTTGGCATTTATGGCTGGCGGTGTCCTGTTCTGTTTAGTTGACCAATGGCTAGCAAAGCAGGCAAGCCAAGCCTCCCAACTACTGGCAATGTTGTTGGATTTTATTCCAGAAGCTTTGAGTTTGGGTGCGATGTTTGCAATCAAGCCCGAGTTTGGCATGTTACTGGCGCTATTTATCGGTTTGCAAAATCTACCTGAAGGTTTTAATGCCTTTAGGGAACTCCAAGGTTCTAAGTTGTCTGAGAAAAAGCGTTTAGTGGGCTTTTTTCTGGTGGCGTTTATCGGCCCTCTGGCGGCACTCACTGGGCACTGGGTGCTCGCTGACTACACCGAGGCGACAGCCGCTATCATGGCGACTGCTTCAGGTGGTATTCTCTATCTTATTTTTCAAGATATTGCGCCGCAATCGACCATGCCACGTTATTGGACGCCGCCGCTAGGCGCTGTATTTGGATTTATTATTGGTTTATTAGGTAATCAACTACTCGGTTAAAACAAGGAAACGTTAAGTGAAGCCAAGTCAAAAAGGTTTACGCAGAATCATTAATGCGAACCGTTATTCTTTCCGTGGTTTAGTCGCCGCACTCCGAAGTGAAGCTGCATTTAGACAAGAATGTGCGTTGCTTATTATTATTGTCCCCACACTGCTATTTGTTCAGACAGGTTTGATTGCCAAACTGCTATTGATCATCACTTACGGGATTGTGTTGATCACTGAATTATTGAACTCTGCTATTGAAGCGGTCGTTGATCGTATTGGCCCTGACTTTCATGAGCTGAGTGGTAAAGCAAAGGATATTGCCTCGGCAGCGGTTTTCATTTCGATTCTGCTGATGTTAATCACATGGGTGAGTATCTTGTTTTTAGCGCCGAGCTAAACCGTTTAATCGAATTTATCGTAAGAACGACTTTAACAAACCGAAAGGAGTAGTTTCCATGGCCAAAGTATTGTTGATTACAGGCGCCTCTTCGGGTATTGGCGAAGCCACCGCGAAAGAAGCAGTAAAGCAAGGTTACAAGGTTGTGGCAACCGCTCGCAGTGAAGATAAGCTGCAAGCATTGGCAAATGATTTGGGCGCTGAGCACGTATTACCCATTGCGGCCGATGTAACGGACTATCAGCAACTGGAGCGCGTGGTGCAGCAAACCGTTGATCAGTTTGGTCAACTGGATGCCGTGTTCGCTAATGCGGGCAAAGGATTAAACGCTGCAGGCACTGAAAATGGCGACCCTAACGAGTGGCGCGAAATGATTGATCTTAATATCAATGCATTACTTTATACCGCCAAGCTTACTTTGCCACACTTAAAGAAATCCACGGGTCACTTTATTATGACCGGTTCGGCAGCCGGTCGCACAGCGATTAAGGGCTCTGTCTACGGGGCAAGCAAGTGGTTTGTGCATGGTTTTGCCCAAAACTTAGCGGAAGAGATGCGCGAATGGAGCGGACGCTGCACGGTGATTGCACCGGGTATGGTCAATACGCCGTTCTTTGATGAGCCCAAACCGGATAAATTAGACCCTCAAGATGTCGCCGACGCGGTCTTACATGCGCTTAATGCGCACCCGCGTAACTGTGTTCGCGAAGTGTTTTTAATGCCTGGCTACTAATGCCTATCAACACAGAGAAACAACCTATCGCGTGGAAGAGGCTGCTGATTTTCAGTGGCCTCTTTGTTGTATTAACGGCTCTCGGTTTTTACAGCATTCAGCAGTTTTTCCAAGGTGCCGAGCTACAATTTGATAGCCAGTTATTGCAACCTGCGGTGTTGCTCAGTTTACTGGCGCTACTAATTGTTTATTTCGCCAGTGACGGATTGCGCCTCTATTTTACTTTACGGGCACTGGGGTATCGTGTGCCGGCAGCGCCAATGACTCGGCTGATTTTTATTAATATGTTTTTTTCCAATGTTACTCCGATGGCGACCGGTGGAGGCTTTGCGCAAGTGTGGTATTTGGCGAAGCAGGGCGTGCCGGTGGGACGTGCGACGGCAGCCACAACGATTCGGACTGTGTTAGCGGTGATTTTTATCTTCACATTTACGCCGGTGTTATTGCTGACACTGCCTGCACTTTCTGACTCAACTTTGTCTAAAGGCATTGGCGGCTCGCTTGCTATATTGGTCACGGCTTACTTAGCATTCTTTGCGATGGTGCTGTTTAAAACCCACTGGCTGATTGCGCCAATCAACGGCGTGCTTAGAGTACTTGCGACAGTCAATTTAATTAGTGCACATAAATGCCGTGTACTTGGCTTTTGGAGCAAACGTGAAATGCTCCGTTTTGCTGGCAGTTTTCGAGATTATTGTAAGGGCAAACCGCTCTATGTGTGGGGCTCTGTGTTTTTCACGGTTGTCTTTTTATTAAGCCTCTTCAGCTTCCCCGCTATTCTATTATGGGGACTCGACTATACGGTTCCTTATTGGCAGTCCGTTGGTCTTTTGGTGGTGACTACCTTTGTCATGTATTTTGCACCAACCCCCGGAGCATCAGGCGTTTCTGAGGGAGTTTTCGGTTCGTTTTTCGCACAGTTTGTGCAAAGTCATCATTTATTATTAATTATCTTTAGCTGGCGCTTTATCACTATTTATTTGGGCATGCTGATTGGCATGGTGACGTTGCAGTATGAGATGTTGGCAAGTCGCAGGAAGGGCGCATGAATAAAAATCAATGGCTGAAGATACTGTTTTACGTCAATGTCGTCATTGTGGGGCTGGTTATCGGCTATAAGATTTATTTGAATTTTAGCCAACCAGAATTTGAGGTAGTACACAGTGAACAGGTCGCCAGCATCAGTAGTCGCTTACAAGGAGATTCAGATTATCAGTTTGCGGTACTCGGCAATATTAACAATTCGATTGGTATCTTTGAGCAGCGGATCATTCCTGAATTAAATCAAGCTGATATCGACTTTGTCGTATCTGCTGGTAATGCGGTCAGCGGTGGTGGAGAGGATAAATATCGCGCGCTCTATGGCAGTCTTTCACACTTGAATAAACCTTATTTGCTCACCTTTGGTGACAATGAATACGACGAGTTTGGTAGTTTTCGCTACTACGAACATTTTGGCCCTCACTTTTTTAGCTTTGTAGCAGACAGCACGCGTTTTATCTTTTTGGATAGTACGGGTAAAACGCCATGGCAGTGGCAGTTGCGTTGGTTGACGGATATTTTGCGCGCTGATGAGTCTAAGCACCGCTTTATTTTTGTATCTCACCCCCCGGTGCAGCCGAAAAACGAGACCTTGTTTGCGACGGAGGATGACTTTTTACAACCATTGGGTTTTCGCTCTGGGCTATTGCAACTGGTCGAGCAGCATTCAGTTGACGCGGTATTTTCCAGTCATTTATCGATTTACGATAAAGTCATGTACAAAGGTACGCCATTTTATATCACGGGTGGTGCAGGTGGCTTAGTACTTAATCACGATAACAGCTTCTACCATTACTTGATGGTGCGTGTAACAGATGCCGGTATCGAGGTGAATGTGAATGAGCTTGAAGTCGGTCAACATCCGGTGCTCAAAATACTCGAAAGCCTCTGGTTCTTTATCTACTCTTTGCTTTATGCAGGCTACATCAACTTTATTCTTATCGTAAGCGCACTGCTACTTGTGAGCGTAAAGCTGTATCAAATGGTGTTCGTGGGCAAGTCTTATTATCCTGATTATGATATCGACCCGAAGCCATGGTTAAGTAAGCCACTAAACATCGTGATGTTCACTAACAACTATTTGCCGTTCATCGGCGGTGTACCTATTTCTATCGAGCGCTTAAGAGTCGGTCTAAAGCATCTAGGTCATAAGATCTCGATCGTAGCACCCAAATACGCGAATGCGCGTACCGATGAAGCGCATGTTATTCGTATGCCCAATTGGTTTTCATTTGGTGAAAACAGTGAATTCCAGTTCGCGCATTTATTTTCACGCGTAGTGAGACAAAAGGTGAAAGCACTCAAGCCTGATATTATTCACGTGCATCATCCGTTCTGGATAGGTTCGCTTGGTGTTTATATGGCTAAGCGTTTGAAAGTACCCGTCGTTTACACCTACCACACACGGTTAGAGCATTACGCGCACTATGTCATGCTGCCGGGCCATCTATTTAGAAATATCATTGCGCATATTATGGTGCGTCGTTTTGCCAACAAATGCGATAGTGTGATTGTGCCCACCCAGTCGGTTGAAGAGTATTTGCGTATGATTGGTGTGACGCGACCTATCTACGTACAACCAACGGGCATTGAGTATCAGCGCTTTCAAAAAGTCAGCCACGATAAGATTAAGTCAATAAAAGCGTCACAGTCTATGAGTGACGACGAATGTATATTGGTAAGTGTGGCGCGTCTCTCTGACGAAAAAAATATCGATTTCATGATAGACGCGATGGTCGATATTCGTAAGCGTGCAAATAAGCCTGTGCGCTTGCTGCAAATCGGTGAAGGACATCAGCGCGACTATCTGCAACAGCGGATTGATGACAATGGACTCACTGACTGTGTTCAGTTAGTGGGTGCGGTACCGCCCAAGGACATGCCTGAATGGTATGCGTTGGGTGACTTATTTGTGTTTGCCTCGCAGTCTGAAACTCAAGGTATGGTTATTCTTGAGGCGATGGCTGCGGGTATGCCCGTTGTTGCTGTGCGCTCGAGCGGTATAGAAGATGTCGTCGAAGATGATATTAACGGCTATAAAACGCCTGCAAAACAAGACCGTTGGAGTGAGCAAGTGGTTAAGCTCATCAATGACGATGAGCTTCGTGAGCGACTCGGTAAACAAGCACTTAGGTTCGCTGCGGACTACTCTGTGGAGGCGTTTACTCGCCATGTTGAGTGTGTCTACGGTGAAACTTTAGCGCGATTCAATAATAAGGATAAGCGCGACTAACGATAAAACACTACAGAATCTCTATACCTTCGCATTTGTAGTGGCCAATTAACGTGTCTTGTTGCAGCACGCGGCCAGTTAGATCAAACGCGAAAAAATAGGTTTCGGTACGGTCGCCAATTTCCACGCTTTTTAGCCCGATACACTCGTTCTGTCGGCCGGGAACAAGTTTGATAGAAGATACGCCGCGCTCAGGATGACGTTGACCGACCTCAATGACTTGAATATGGGAAAAGTCCTCACTGCAAATAAACAATCGGTTGTTACCACATTCACGCTCATCATGTTCGGGGTCAAACGGTTGGTTGGATAACTTACGTGGAAAAAATAGCCATTTTTTTAGAACGGGGTGCCACTCCGCCGCCTCGTGAATAATATAACCTTCGCCAGAGACTCCTGCTGCTTCGCGTATTTTTTGATAGTTTTCGTGCCAGTCGACACTTTGCAAACCGTAGTGACGGCCAATCACCTTAATCCACTCTTCTTGTGGACGTTTACCATGACTTCCGATGAAGAGGTGATTGTCTTTTAAGGTAGCCCACTCGCTTTTAAAGCCCTTGAACTCTTCGTCCCCACTGCCAGTCATCAATATCTGACGAGGAACTAATTGACTATAGTTGCGGACCTCACATACAAGTCCCGTTCGATCATCAAAAGTAAGTAAGTGCTTACCAAACTGAACAAGTTCAGAGAACTCCGCCCCCCGGTCACCTTCAGCGATCAGTGAAACTAAAGAATATTCATGGGTATCGTCTGGCGGAAGGTCATGGAAATGATACTGCACATCACCTGTAGCTGAGTCGACTTGACGAGCCACTTCATCAATCCGTAAACGTGAGTGCCAAGCCGATTGACCACCGTCTAATTGAATTTTAGACGATTGGTCCTCATCGGTAATAATTGCAACTTGATAATGAGTCTGCTTATCGCTGTATCGTTCGAAACGTTGCCATTCTGAGGCCTTAGGTTGACTCATGACTCCTCCTTTAGAAACTCGGTTTCGTTACCGTCTGCATTTAATTGTCGGATACGCGACGGAGCGCCGTCCTGATCAAAACTGACCCAGCCGATACCGGAGTGGTTCCAGAGTCGCTCGCCGGCATCACGGCCGGTCGGCAGCCGTGGAGACACGGCGAAACGGCGTCGTTTAGTTAGCCAGTTGAGAGGTGATCGTGGGGAGTATAGCCAGCGGTTCATACGATCGAGCCACTCTAATAAAGTGTTCGGAAACTCGTTTTTAACGCCACTACTGGTAATTTGCCAAATCGACGATTCAGCCTTTTCGCGTCGCAACTGCACGTCGTATACAAATGAATAGTGCACGTCACCCGACAGAATCGTGAACTTTTGCGGTGTGCGTTTGTGGGAAAAGATATTAAGTAAGGTATTGGCGGCACCGTTGTGCGCCATCCAGTTTTCAGCATCGACAACGAGTGGCTTACCCAACGCGGTAAACACCGTTTGGATTGCTTCTATTAGTTTCACGCCAAAAATCGGCGCCGGGGACACTAAAATCACAGCCTCTTGATCCATAATTTGGTGCTGCATCTCCATTAGAGATTCCCAGTCCATTAATCCCGATGGCTTGCGGATGCTACGTTCACTTCGCCAGCGGCGGGTACGGGTATCGAGCACAAGAATTTTGGGTTGCGTGTCTAGGGTGAACTGCCATTGCTCCCAATCCAGCAGTTGCTCAATAAGTTGATCGTGCTCTTCCGGTTGCTCAGTTAATGGCTTTTCAAGTAATTGTGCAGTGGCATCCATAAGGGGGGTTACCACTTCGGGCTGGTTGCCCCAACCTTGAAAAATTAAATAGCCCCACAGCGCGTTGCCGACAATACGTTTTGAAAAAGGATGGTGGTAGGCCGTGAGCTCCCAAGCGGCTGATAAGTTCCAGTCATCGGTCACATCGTGATCGTCAAACATCATATAGCTGATGCTGTGTGCCATGGCACGCGCTGCTTGAGGCAATGTTTTAACGAATTTATCAACGGTTGCCTGTTCATCGGTAAAGCGCTTTTGTTGTTCTTGGTTTAACTGCGACGGTTGTTGCACCTTGATTAAACGCCAAGGCGTGGGTGACCAACAGAGCAGATACATGGCGAAGACTTCAGCGGCAGTAATCAGGTGGTTACCCGCGTGTGCTGAGGTAAAAATCGGTTTTTTCACGCCACCAAAAAATTTCTCAGTCAGCGCTTCATTCGCTTTAGTATCCGGTAGCAAGGATTGGCGGCTGTAATAGCCATTTGGGTGTTGAATTAAGTCATCCAGTTGATTCAGTTGATCATCGGGCAAAGTCTCATCAGATAGCTTTAGTACTTCAATTAATGCGTGTATGGATGCCAACATCGGGCCAGCGACATCATCGACGTAGACTTGATCCCCTGTGTGCAGAAGAATACCCGCTCGTTTCGAGGGGCGATCGAGGTGTGCCTCAATCTCTTTATCAGCACGTGATAACCCATCATCAGCGGGATGACGAGGGCGGCGACATGAGCCATGAAGCAGTTGGTCAATCGTCTCTTTATAAACAAACTGCGGACATGTTTGTCCTGAATAAAGCAAGAAGTCGTGTTGTTCTGATAAACGTTCGTTTTCGGTAGGCCAAACCAGGTCGTAACCGATTCGTTGGTTGTGGGCAAGCGGTTGAGCAGGCTCGACCCTTATCAACATCACATAAGCATGCTTGCCAATAGCAATGACTCGGTCTGTTTGTTTGATATCGACCGGCGTCTCATCGATACTACATTCCACCTGAGGAACATGGTCGCTTTTCGTGACCAGCCACAAGTAAAAATGATCAGACTCAACATGCCGAACTAAGGGACCGCAGAGCAGTTGCGGTAAGTCTTTTAAAGTCGATTCATTCTTCATTTTGGCTTTGTCTCAAGTTAGGCATGTTCGGTCGAAATACTGTTCTATCAAAGTTTCGCAATTCAGGACAGTCTGTTAACTTAATAGTTACAAAATAACAACAAAGGAACTATCTATGAAATACGTACTCAGTGCTGTCGCTGTTAGCGTACTTGTCGCGTGCTCTCCAGCACAAAACGATTCGTCGCAAACAGCCGAAACTCAGCAAGTGGAAAAGCAACAAGCGGAGTCGATGCAAGTGAAGTACCCAGAAACACGCAAAGGGGATACCGTCGATACTTATTTCGATACAAAAGTGAAAGATCCGTATCGTTGGTTAGAAGATGATCGGAGTGCCGAAACCGAAGCGTGGGTAGAAGCGCAAAATGAGGTCACCTTCAATCATTTAGAAAAAATCCCGTTCCGCGACAAAATTGAAAAGCGCCTGACGGAGTTGTGGAATTACGAGAAAGTCAGTGCACCATTTAAAGAGGGCGACTACACCTATTATTACAAGAACGATGGTTTGCAGAACCAGTATGTGGTCTATCGTAAGAAGAACGATAGTGACGCAGAAGAAGTGTTCTTGGATCCGAATACCTTCAGCGAAGATGGAACAACGTCATTAGCACAACTGACCTTTAGTGAAGATGGAAAACTAGCAGCTTATTCGATTTCTGAGGGCGGGAGTGACTGGCGTAAAATTATTGTCATTGATGCTGAAACGAAAGAGCGTCTTGAGGACCCACTGGTTGATGTGAAGTTCAGTGGTATCTCTTGGAAAGGTAACGAAGGGTTCTACTATTCAAGCTATGATAAGCCGGAAGGTAGTGAGCTCTCGGCAAAAACTGATCAACATAAGCTGTATTACCATGAGTTAGGCACGTCGCAGAGCGATGACGAATTGGTATTTGGTGGCACGGACGCGCAGAAGCACCGCTATGTGGGCGGCTACGTGACAGACGACAATCAGTTTTTGGTGATCTCTGCCGCTAATTCAACATCAGGCAATAAACTCTTTATCAAAGATTTGAGCAAAGAGGATGCGTCTCTGGTCACTGTGGTCGATGACTATGACTCAGATGTATCGGTGTTAGACAGTGAAGACGGTAAACTCTATATCGAGACCAACCGTGAAGCGCCTAACGGCCGTGTCGTAGTCGTTGATGCTGGAGCGCCACAAGAAGCGAATTGGAGCGACTTGATCCCTGAGACTGAGCACGTACTCAACCCAACCACCGGGGCAGGCTATATTTTCGCGGAATATATGGTCGATGCGGTCTCGCAAGTGAAGCAGTTTGACTACCAAGGTAAAGAAATTCGACAAATCGACTTACCAGGTGTCGGGAGTGCAGGTGGTTTTGGCGGTAAAGACGACGCTGAAACGTTGTACTACTCATTTACTAATTACAGCACGCCACAAACTATTTATGCTTTGAATCCGGATACTGGCGAATCAACCGTTTACGAAGAGTCCGGCGCGGATTTCGATTCCAGTAACTATGAGTCGAAGCAGGTGTTCTACACGTCTAAAGACGGTACTCAGGTGCCCATGATCATTACCTATAAAAAAGGTACGGAGCTCGACGGTAGTAATCCAACGATTCTATATGGCTATGGTGGCTTTAATATCAGCTTAACGCCTTCGTTCAGCATCGCAAATGCGGCGTGGTTGGAAATGGGCGGTGTTTATGCCGTTGCTAACCTACGTGGTGGTGGTGAGTATGGTAAGGCGTGGCACGATGCCGGTACGAAGATGCAAAAGCAGAACGTCTTTGACGACTTTATTGCCGCTGCAGAGTACTTGATTGATGAAGATTACACGTCAAAAGAAAAGCTTGCTATCCGTGGCGGTTCCAATGGCGGTCTGTTGGTCGGGGCAACGATGACACAACGTCCTGACTTGTTTGCGGTTGCCTTACCTGCCGTCGGCGTTTTGGATATGTTGCGTTACCATACCTTCACTGCTGGCGCAGGCTGGGCCTACGACTACGGTACAGCAGAGGACAGCAAAGAGATGTTCCAATACCTGCTGAACTACTCGCCCGTTCATAACGTAGAACAAGGTGTGGAGTATCCAGCAACATTGATTACTACCGGTGATCACGATGACCGTGTGGTGCCTGCGCACTCATTTAAGTTTGCCGCAGAGTTGCAGGATAAAGCAGGTGGTGATGCACCGCAGCTGATCCGTATCGAAACAAATGCAGGACATGGTGCAGGCACGCCTGTATCGAAGACCATTGAGCAGTATTCGGATATTTTCGGCTTTACCCTATATCACATGGGTTATCAGTCGCTACCAAACGAATAGGAGGCGTAATGAGAGCAACATTGTTAGCTTCAATCGCTGTCGCATCGGGCACTTTATTATTAAGTGCCTGTAGTGCAGAAGAGTCACATACTCAGTGTACTTCTGCGCCACAGAGTGAATGGATGGACCAAGCTGAGTTTCAGCAAGGCCTGGAAGAGCAAGGCTATAAAATTAACGAGTTTAAAGTCACCGAAGGTCAGTGTTATGAGATCTATGGCTTTAATGCTGACGACCAAAAAGTAGAAATTTACTTTAATCCGGTTGATGGCAGTATCGTTAAACAAGAAATGGAATAAGGTAAAGAGAGCGCTATGCAAATTTGGGACATCGGCATTCGTTTGTTTCATTGGAGCATAGCGCTCGCTTTTGTACTGAATTATTTCTTACTCGAGCCGGGTGAGACAGCGCATCAAATTGCTGGTTATTATGCCTTTGCTTGGCTTATTTTCCGCGTTGTCTGGGGCTTTTTAGGACCTCAACGGGCGAGGTTCAGTGACTTTTTTCCAACGCCTTCGCGCATTAAGACTCACATCACGCAGTTAAAACAACGTCAGTTACCTCGAGATGCCGGGCACAATCCGTTAGGTGGAGTCGTTATCTTACTGATGATGGTGCTATTGGCGTATCAAGCAACGACTGGATTCATGCTTGAGGAAGTGGATGCCTTTTATGGTAGCAGCATGCTAGAGGATTTACATGAACTCGGTGCGCACACTTTGTTTGCTTTAGTCTGCCTGCACATTGTTGCCGTTATCTTTGTGCAATGGTGGGGGCGCATTCAATTAATGCGCCCAATGATCACAGGTCGGCGCGACTAAGCGTTCTGTGCTATTGACTGAATTTTAGCGACAATCGCTTTAAGCCCATTACCACGGGTCGGCGTAATGTGATTTTCTAAATCCAGTTCTTTGAAGTAACCATCAATATCAAACGCTAAAATTTGTTCAGGTGTCTTATTGTGAAATGCCGCTAATACGAGTGTCAGTAAGCCTTGTACGATGACTGCGTCACTGTCCACTTGAAACAATAAACGGCCGTCTTTTTGCTCAGCAATGAGCCACACATTACTTTGACAACCCCGCACGATAAATTCGTCTTTACGAAGCGCCTCAGGGAGACCCGGTAAGCCCTTACCGAGGTCGATAATATACTGGTAGCGTTGCTCCCAATCATCTAAAAACTCGAGATCTTCAATGATTTCATCAGTGCTGGGTAGATTCATCTTCACGTCGACCTTTATTGACTGCTAACAATTAAAAGAATACGCCTGCTTCAAGCTGAGCTTCTTCGGACATCATGTCGCGCGACCACGGTGGATCGAATACCAAATTGACTTGGACGTCCTTCACATGGGGCACTAAGCTCAAGCGATACTCGACATCACCTACGAGTACGGGGCCCATACCGCAACCGGGAGCCGTTAGCGTCATATCAATATCAATGCGTTGCGCATCTTGATCGATGTTGACGGCATAAATCAGTCCTAAAGAGACTAAGTTGATAGGGATCTCTGGATCGAAAATAGTCTCGAGTGCTTCCCATACTTGGGACTCACTAATCTGGCCATCAACAGGCGGCTCGAAGTCAAGCGTCTGCGGCTTACGACCAATCGCATCGGCGTCTGTGCCATCAATGCGCAACATATTACCCATCCAAGTCACGGTGTAGTTGCCACCTAAGTCTTGGGTTATGTTGACGAATTCGCCTTTAGGGATAATCTTAACTTCGCCCGAGGGTACTTTACGACACTTAACTTCGCGTTGGGTGGTGACCATTTTTTGTTGCATGAATCAGTACCTATTCCTGCACGCTGAAGCTTTCACCACAGCCACACTCATTAACCACGTTAGGGTTATTAAATTTTACCACACCATTGATGCCTTCTTTGACGTAATCAATTTCGGTATTACGCAGGACATCAACGGCATCTTTAGCAATCGCCACGGTGAGTGTGTCATTAACGTGCACCAGCTCATCATCAGCCTCAGCTTCAGGAACCGCATTCAACACGTATGCATAGCCAGTACAGCCGCTCATTTTGGTCGATAAGCGCAGTATCGCGCCAGGTTGATCAGCTAGTTTGCCCTCAAAATGCTTAATAGCGGTTGGGGTCATGCTAATGAGTTGTTGATTAGGTACAAAAGATTCGACAGACATAATTTACCTCCTGTCGTTACGCTAACATCATTTGTGCTTTTTTGATTGCACTAAACAAGCGATCGATGTCAGCTCGCGTATTATATATTGAGAACGATGCCCGCGCGGTGCCTGGCACGCCTAGCCGTTTCATCAAAGGCTGTGCACAGTGATCACCGGTACGGATCGCCACGCCTTGTTTATCGAGGATAAAACCAACATCCGCTGGATGAGTGCCTTCGAGCACAAAACTCATCACGCCAATTTTATTTTTCGCGGTACCGATTAAGCGCATACCCTCAATGGTACTCGCACACTCGGTGGCATAGGTCAGCAAATCTTGCTCATGCGCTAAAATTGCATCAGCATCGAACTGCTGTAACCAACGCAAAGCAGCAGCAAGACCGATAACACCAGCGATATTAGGTGTGCCAGCTTCCAACCGGTTGGGTAATTCACCCCAGGTTGCATCTTGATAGGTGACTGTGGCAATCATCTCGCCACCGACCAACCACACAGGCCAGTCTTGTAGTAATTCGTAACGGCCCCACAGCGCGCCAACACCGGTTGGACCAAATACTTTATGACCTGAGAATACGTAAAAATCGCAGCCTATTGCCTGCACGTCAACGGCGCCATGAGCAACCCCTTGAGCCCCATCAACTAAAACCAATGCGTCTACCGCCTTGGCGATTTGGGTCAGCTCTTGAACAGGATTAATGGTGCCCAACGCATTAGAGATATGAGGGAATGCCACGAACGCTGTGCGCTCAGTGACGAGGCCCTCAAATGCCGTGATATCAAGCTCGCCTGCATCATTAATTGGTGCAACCTTAAGTGTGGCTCCTGCCTTTTTACAAGCTTGCTGCCAGGTGACCAGGTTTGCATGGTGTTCCATTTCGGTCACCACAACTTCATCGCCGGCTTCTAAGCGCTGTGCAACACCGTTAGCAATCAAATTAATACTTTCGGTGGTGCCTGAAGTCCAAATCACTTCTTCGGTGCGTGAAGCGTTAAGATAGTGTGCAACCACTTGACGCGCTTCCTCATAACGACGCGTCGCTTTATCCGATAAAAAATGCGCGCCACGGTGAACATTCGAATTATAGGTCGAATAGTATTCAACCAATGCATCGATAACCGCCTGCGGCTTTTGCGTGGTCGCTGCGTTATCGAGATACACTAACGGCTGACCATTAGCTTGTTCTTGCAGCACCGGAAACTGGGCACGAATTTGCTCCACATTCAGGCTCATGAGCGCTCCATCATGTCTTCAAAGCGCTGCTTCAGAATAGGCTGTAACCATTCGGCTAACGCTTCATTTGGCATGTCGAAAACCATCTCTTGGACGAAACCAAAGTTGAGCATCACCAACGCTTTTTGCTTATCAATACCACGCGTTAACAAGTAGTACAGTGCTTCTTCATCTATTTCTGCGACGGTTGCACCGTGAGCACATTGCACGTCATCGGCGTAGATTTCTAGCTCGGGCTTGGTATTAATTTGCGCTCCGCGCGATAGCAGTAGGTTGCGGTTATTCAGCTCTGCTAATGTTTTTTGCGCATCGCGATGAATGTGGATACGACCGTTAAATACAGCTTTCGCTTTATCGCCGATGATACCGCGCGCATTTTCTTCAGTGGTACCATTAGGCATCGCGTGCTCAATCGTACTGTGTAGATCAAAATGCTCTTTGGGTGCTAATAAGTACGCGTTATTAAATTTCGCGTGCGCATGCTCACCTGCGTGAATAATATCCACGTCTAAACGCGTTAATTGTGAGCCGTAACCGATTAACGTGCTATTTAAACGACTTTTATTAGCGAGCTTAAAGTGACTACCGCCGACATGGATCGCTTCACCCTGATGCAGTGCAAAACGATAATGTTCTAAACGTGCATTATCAGCAATATCATACTCAGCAAAGGCGGTATTCAAGCTATGACCCGTACCGCTACCGTGCTCGATTACCGTTGCTTTAGCATTGTCGCCTAAGCTTACCAGCACACGCGTGTGCGATTCGACGTTGTCGGTCGCAAAGTTCACGACCCGGATAGGGCGCTCAATGGTTGCGTTAGCCGCTACCTCGATAACGATCCCCTGTGTCGCGAGTACGTCATTAACCAGTCCAAATAAATGGTGACTTGGTTTTACCTGAGTAAAGACTTGTTCAGCGATGTCCGATTTATCCGTCAAAGAACGAATTGTTAAGCCTTCGGGCAGGTTGAGTGCCGCCAAATCGCTGGTTAGGCGTCCATCAACAAATACTAAGTCGATGGCATCGAGCCCTTTAATCGCGGGCGCTTCTGCTTGCGCATTACTCTCGGTCGGCAACGATAAATCTTCGACCGCGTGCAGCGACGTGTATCGCCACGCTTCGGTGCGACGTCCAGGCCAAGATTGTTCTTTCAGCTTGGCCAGTGCCTCCGCACGTACTGGTGATAACCAATCATCAACGGCGGCGGCACGCTCAATTACGTGGGCTAACCATTGACTCATGCTTTTTCTCCCTCGTCTGCTTGACCTAACCAAGCGTAACCGGATGCTTCAACTTCTTTCGCAAGCTCTGGACCACCACTCTTGACGATTTTACCCTGTGCCAAGATATGCACGTAGTCTGGCTCGATGAAATCAAGTAGGCGCTGATAGTGAGTTACAACGATAAAGCTACGTTCGCCGTCACGTTGGCTATTAACGCCGTTAGCGACCACTTGTAATGCGTCAACGTCGAGTCCCGAGTCTGATTCATCAAGAATCGCCAACTTCGGTTTTAGCATAATTAACTGCATGATTTCGTTGCGCTTTTTCTCGCCGCCCGAGAAGCCTTCGTTGACACCACGCTTGAGGAAGTCAAGCGGCAAGTTCACTTGTTTGCACGCTTCTTTCGCCATTTTCAAGAATTCAGCAGAACTCAGCTCGTCTTCGCCACGTGCTTTGCGCATTGCGTTAACAGACTCTTTCATGAACTCCATGTTGCTCACGCCAGGAATCTCGACAGGATACTGGAATGCTAAGAACAGTCCGGCTTGAGCACGTTCTTCGACTTCCATATCGAGCAGATTAGCGCCGTTGAAGTTGACTTCACCTTGTTCCACTTCATAGCCATCACGACCCGACAATACGTATCCTAAGGTACTTTTACCAGCACCGTTGGGGCCCATGATTGCGTGCACTTCACCGGGCTTAATTTCCAAGTTAAGCCCTTTGATAATGGTTTTTTCTTCGACGCGTGCATGTAGATCTTTGATCGTAAGCATTTATTACCCCACTGAACCTTCAAGACTGATTTCAAGCAACTTACCGGCTTCCACGGCGAACTCCATAGGAAGCTCGCGGAATACTTCTTTACAGAAGCCATTCACAATCATTGAGACTGCTTTCTCAGGGTCAAGGCCTCGTTGCTGACATAAAAAGAGCTGGTCATCGCTGACCTTAGATGTTGTTGCTTCGTGTTCAACAATCGCACTCGGATTGCTACTTTCGATATACGGGAATGTATGCGCGCCACACTTATCGCCAATGAGTAGCGAGTCACACTCAGTGAAGTTACGCGCGCCTTCGGCACCTGGCCCCATCCGTACCAAACCACGATAGGCATTATTACTGTAGCCCGCTGAAATACCCTTAGAGATGATGGTCGATTTGGTGTTTTTACCCAAGTGAATCATCTTAGTGCCGGTATCGGCTTGTTGTTTACCACGGGTGAGCGCCACTGAATAGAATTCACCGACACTGTTATCACCTTTAAGAATACAGCTTGGATACTTCCACGTCACAGCAGAACCTGTTTCAACTTGCGTCCAAGAGATCTTGGCGTTTTTCTCGCACAGACCACGCTTGGTAACGAAGTTGTAGATGCCGCCTTTACCGTTTTCATCGCCTGGATACCAGTTTTGTACCGTTGAATATTTGATTTCTGCATCGTCTAAGGCGACGAGCTCTACTACCGCAGCGTGCAACTGATTCTCGTCACGTTGCGGTGCCGTGCAACCTTCGAGGTAGCTTACATAACTGCCTTCTTCGGCAACGATTAATGTACGCTCAAATTGACCTGTATTTTGCTCGTTGATGCGGAAATACGTTGAGAGCTCCATCGGGCAACGAACGCCTTTCGGGATGTACACGAAAGAACCATCAGTAAATACAGCGCTGTTGAGTGCAGCGAAGTAGTTATCGCCGCGCGGCACTACCGTGCCAAGATATTTTTTTACCAAGTCGGGGTACTTGTGCAGTGCTTCAGAAATTGGGCAGAAGATAACACCGGCTTCCTCGAGTTTCTCGCGGAAGGTGGTGACCACGGAAACAGAATCAAACACAGCATCAACCGCCACGCCCGCAAGCATTTCTTGCTCATGCAAAGGAATCCCAAGCTTTTCGTAGGTGCGCAATAACTCAGGGTCTACTTCGTCCAATGACTTCGGCTTGTCTTTCATCGACTTCGGCGCAGAGTAATAGGAAATATCTTGATAGTCGATCTTTGGATAATCCACGTGCGCCCACTCAGGCTCGGTTTGCTTGAGCCAAGTTCGGTAGGCTTTTAATCGCCATTCAAGCATCCACTCAGGTTCACCTTTAATGGCCGACAGGCGGCGGATGACATCCTCATCTAACCCCTTGGGAAAGGTTTCTGATTCGATTTCTGAGACAAAACCCGCATCATATTTACGTGCGAGTGCCTGATCAATTTGTTCGCTCATGCTTACCACCTTGCTGAACTTAAGATACTTTCATTATAAAATACCCGAGTAAAACACTCAACTTTAAACCGCCCTTCGGGCGCGTATTATATGCTTTTTTAATGCACAAGTCTTTGCTGGGATCGGTGGATGATCATGAAAGGATCGATTGTGGCAAGAGAGGAAACAAAAAAGCCGGCGAAAGTGCCGGCTCAATTAAACAGGTTCGTTTAAGTTACTTGTTGATATCCGTTAAGCGTAGATATGGACGCAATGTTTCATAGCCTTGCGGGAACTTCTTCTGTGCATCTTCTTCCGATACCGTCGGGCGGATTATCACACGATCGCCCGGCACCCAATCAGCGGGACAAGCCACTTCTTGTGAATCCGTAGTTTGTAGTGCGTCGATCACACGTAGAATTTCTGCAAAGTTACGACCGACTGTCATCGGGTAAGTCATGGTTAAACGAATTTTCTGGTCGGGATCGATAATAAATACTGAACGTACCGTTGCCGTTTGGCTTTCACCCGGGTGGATCATATCGTAGAGTTCAGCTACTTTGCGCTCTTGGTCGGCAACGATCGGGAACTCAAGTAATGTGTTTTGAGTGTCGTTGACGTCATTAATCCAGCCTTTGTGTGCGTCGACTGTATCCGTGGATAAGCCCAGTGGCTTCACATTACGCTTTTCAAATTCAGGCGCTAGCTGAGCTGTTCGGCCCATCTCGGTGGTACACACGGGGGTATAATCGGCTGGATGGCTAAAAAAGAAGACCCAAGAGCCTTTTGCCCAATCATGGAAGTCGATTTTGCCTTGAGTGGTTTCAATTTCAAAGTTTGGTGCTGTATCGCCAATTCGTAAACCCATTGCTGTTCTCCTTACATTAAATACTGCATTCATTACAAATATCGGTGATCGGCATGTATGCAAAACTTCTTGCCAACAATGTCCGTGCTTGTTGCTGACAGTAATACCGACGTGTCACATGTGTGTGTGAACGTAAACGACCTTTGAGTACATTATTACCGACATCGGTTAGTAACGGATTATCGGGATCGGTAGTTGGCCCTAATGCACGAGCCTTGAGCTCCTCAGGTAACGCGAGCACAGGCACTGTCGCAGAGAGCTGAGCCGCCATAAAAAAAGCGATCGAATAGCGTTCGACACCTTGCTTTGGACTTTCAACTTTGTGATTAGTTGCCTTTAAAAAGCCATTTGATGCAAGTTCTAGCAGTTCACCAATATTGACAACAAAAGCGCCGGGAATAGGCTCCACAGCTATCCATTGACCGTTGCGTTCAACCTTAAGCCCGCTTTGCTCATCTTGCATGACCAACGTTAAGTAACCTGGATCCTTGTGCGCTCCGACTCCTTGCTGTGGCCTATTTTGACCAGGGTAGCGAATCAATTTGGCGTGGGTATAAGGTTGCTTACCTATTGTGTGATCGAGGGCATGCGCTTCAACACCTAACGACGCACATAATCTTTGTAATAGATTAACGGTGATGTCGCTCAACTGATCTTGTAGCTTCGTTAACGACGGCTTTAACGCCGGCATACTGGTTGGCCATAGATTAGGCCCAATCAGCTTTTGCCAAGGTTGCGACAATGCTGAGTCAGGAATTGCCTGTTCTTCGTTCATCCAGTCAAACTGCTCACGCGCATCGAGTCGACCTGCAGTCATCTCACTACCCATCGCGTTATAGCCACGAAAGTGTGGTGAGTGAATCATATCGACTGACTGTTTTTGTTGTGCAGAGAGTTGAAAAAACTCACGGCTTAGCCGCAAATAGTCTTGCTGACTCTCGTGACTGATACCGTGATCAACTAAATAAAAGAAGCCTACATCACTGGCAGCGCGACGAAGTTCAGCTAATCCTGACTCAGATTCAAGCGCAGTCATTGAGATGACGGGTAATGTCGGTGCATTCATAAGCGCCTCCCTTAAATTTAATGACGCTCAATATATGACGCACGGTATACTTTATAAACGAACGAATGTTTCTATATTAGATTGAAACGCTATATTCACTGCTATATTCTGTTTTGCTGAATATTGAATCAAAAACCATTGAGCAAAAGGAACCTGCGTTCTGATGTTTACATCCTTAACTCCGCCTGAATCATTGTATGTAAAAAAGCTTTTATCGATGATTGAGGCGACTCAAGCAGGCACATGGGAATGGAACGTACAAACCGGCGAGTGTCGTTTTAACAAACGCTGGGCTGAAATCATTGGCTATCAACTAGATGAGCTAGCGCCGACCATTGATAGTTGGCTGCAACATTCACACCCCGAAGATTTGGTGCTATCGAATCAGCGCTTACAGGATCATTTTGCGGGTCGATCACCGTTTTATGAATGTGAAGCGCGTATGCGTCACAAAGACGGACATTGGGTGTGGGTACGCGATTCGGGACGATGTGAGACGTGGACCGACGACGGCAAACCTGAATGGGTCATTGGAAGTCATATTGAAATTACCCATCTGGTCGAGTTGCGTCATCGCTTTTCGACGATTGCTTCGTTAATTCCAGGTGTCGTCTATGAGTTTCAGCAGTTTAAAGATGGTCGCACACGATTCCCATACGCGAGCGCAGGCATTAAAGAAATTTACGGTGTCGAACCGGAGCACGTCATTGAGGATGCATCGGCGGTTTTTGAAACCCTTCACCCGGATGATATGCCTCACATCACAGAAACTATCGCAGAATCGCGTGCCAATATGACTGATTGGATCTGTGAATATCGCGTGGTCGTGGATGGTAAAGAGCGCTGGGTATTCGGGCAAGCTCGACCGGTTTATAAAACGAACGACTCGATTAGCTGGTACGGCATGATTGTCGATATCTCTGAGCGTAAAATGATGGAACTCGAGCTCGAACGCAGTCGGCGGAATTTAAAACAAGCGCAAGCGTTAACCAAACTCGGCCACTGGGAAGCCAACCTTAAAGAAAAAACAATCTATTGGTCAGATATGATCTATACCATCTTAGGTTGGCGCGAAAAGCCAGACAGTGGCGACTTTCACTTTTTTCGAGACAGAACCCACCCCGATGACCTCGATCAAATTATAAAAGCCGAACGTGAATTAAAGCCGGGTCACACGGTTGATATTCAGCATCGCATCCAACACACCGATGGGCATTATCTATGGGTGAGGCAGATCGTGGAAATGGAAGCTGACGGTGAAATGGTGTTGGGTACACTCAGGGATATTACCGAGGAAAAAGAACTCGAGTTGAAACTGAAAGAACAAGCTGAACGTGACCCGTTAACGGGGGCTTACAATCGACGTTTCTTTACCGAGGCTTTAGAAACACTAGTGTATCGAAGTGAGCGCTATCAAGAATCTTTGGCGATAGTCACGTTTGATATCGATCATTTTAAGCGCATTAATGATAATTTTGGACACGAAGCGGGTGATCGCGTATTAATTGATTTGGTGCAGACACTCGGTCGACTGGTACGAGAAAGCGATATCTTTGCGCGTACTGGCGGTGAAGAGTTTTCGCTTTTGTTACCCAATCAGACGCTGCAACAAGCAACCCGTACCGCTGAGCGATTCCGCGCCGCCTTAGAGACGTTAGTGATTCGATCTGAGGGTCATGAAATTCAAGTGACAGCGTCGTTTGGCGTTGCCATCCATCGCAACGGCGCGACGCATAATGAAGTACTACGTCACGCTGACAAGGCACTGTATGCCGCGAAAAGTCGCGGACGTAATTGTGTGGTGAGCTAAGCTACGCGAGGTTTGAGTTGTTTGATGCTCGCTTGGCTGTTGAGCCATGAAGGCACATCTAATAGTTCCCAATCGCCATTTTCGTGTTCAATGATAGCGCTGCAGGAGTCTTGCCAATCACCGGTATTTAAGTAGTGCGTGTTATTAAAATGACGCTCAGCAGGCACATGAATATGTCCGCATATCACGCCATCATAACCTTTACGCTCTGCGTAGGCGGTCGCAGCATGTTGGTAACGGTGAACATATTTTAATGCTTGCGAAGAACGCGACTTTACCGCTTTGGCTAGGCTCCAATAGACATAACCCTTTCGAGAGCGCCAACGATTAAAGCAACGGTTAATTTTAAGCAACCCTTCATAGATGTTATCGCCAACCCAATTGAGCAGGCGGTGTCCTCTTACTTGATTATCAAATTGATCCCCGTGCATTACGATATAACGGCGACCATTTAACGCGTGATAATCATAGGTGTTGGTCAACTGGATATTGACGATACCCTTATCAAAGGGGTAGTCGTCGAGTAGCTGGCGTAAGCCACCATCGTGATTGCCTGTAATATAAATTACCTGTACGCCTTCTTGCGCCTGCTTGAGCAGTTTGCGGATCACTTTAATATGCGACTCATCCAGCCCTTGGCCTTTGCTACGGATCGCCCATAAATCAATGATATCGCCCACCAATACTAATTTTTTAAAGCGAATATGCTTTAAAAACTCAAGTAGCAGTTCACAATGACTGGTGGATGAACCGAGGTGAATATCAGAAAGAAACAGCGTATTAACCGATAGCTTGTGTTTGCTCATGTTCAGCCTCCCGATGATGAACGCTGAAAAAATAGCTCGTAAAGATGACAGCCCGTTTAATAGCGCATGACAAATCTGTGAATAAAATAGACCGTTCAGCCCTGGCTGTGTAAAATCTGGTGCGTTTTATGAACTGATTTGTAAGGTAAGAGAGACTATTATGGGCCGCGCCTATCAAAACCGAAAAGAATCCATTGCAAAAACAGCGACCGCAAAAAGCCGTGTTTACAGTCGCTTTGGTCGCGAAATTTATGTCTGTGCAAAACAAAGTGGGCCCGACCCTGATGCGAACTTGGCATTACGGAGCTTGATTGACCGGGCTAAAAAAGAGCAAGTGCCGTCTCATGTAATTGATAAAGCGCTTGATAAAGCTCAGGGCGGTGCGGGTGAAGATTTTTCACCGGCTCGTTACGAGGGTTATGGACCCAGTAACTGTATGGTTATCGTCGAGTGTCTTACGGATAATCCAAACCGCACGTTTGGTGAGGTGCGCAACTGCTTCACGAAAAGCAAATGTAAGATTGGTGAGCAGGGCAGTGTCATGCACTCGTTCGAACATTGTGCGATTTTTGCGTTCAAACATGACAACGAAGATGACGTGCTAGAGGCATTGATGGAAGCCGATGTGGATGTGGGCGACGTGGAGTTTGATGACGGTGTTGTTACTGTATTTGCTCCCCATACCGAATATGCAGCTACGCGCCAAGCATTAACCGCTGCTTTCGCCAATATTGACTTTGACACGGACGAAATTCAATTTGTTCCTCATGTCACGACCGAAATTGCGGAAGATGACATGCCGATGTTTGAGCGTTTGATGGATATGCTGAACGATTGTGATGATGTGCAAAACATCTATCACAATGCTGAGGTATAAAAGGCTCTGTTGATACAGGTCAAGCCTCGCTGATCTCAAACTCGTTATGCTTCATGGGTCATCTAAAAGTAGGAGTGACCCATGAAGCGTTTAACTTCCGCCGTTGCACTTGCAACACTTTTCGCCGCATCTTTCGCTCAAGCGCAAGACTTTTCAATTAATGTGGGCGCTATTTCAGTGATTCCTGATGATAGCAGCAGCTCATTAAACACCGTAGAGCAAGTGGCAGGACTACCTGCTAATTCAACCGGTGTCGCCGTAAACACTAACACCCAGCTCGGTCTGACTTTTGACTATCAGTGGGAAAATGGTTGGGGTCTTGAATTGGTAGCAGCGACGCCATTCGCGCACGACATCTACGGTTCGGGTACGTTGAGTGGCTTATCGATTGGTAAGACCAAACATTTACCGCCGACCTTATTCGTGCAATACCATTGGGATACTGGCGTACAAGGACTTGAGCCCTTTGTTGGCGTAGGTGTTAACTACACCACGTTTTTCGATGACCAGGCATCGAGCGAGCTAACCCAAACGTTACAAACACTCGGTGTAGCGGGCGCTGATGACTCCGTAGATTTGGCGTTGTCGAACTCTTGGGGAGCCGCAATACAAGCGGGTGTCAACTGGAAGCTATCAGAACAATGGGGCGCGCAGTTAATGGTAAGCCATATCGATATTGATACCACAGCGTCGGTTCGTTTAAATGGTAGTACAATTGAGCAGACGGATGTAGCAATTGACCCTTACGTAGCGATGATTGCTCTACGTTATACCTTCTAGTTGTCATTTTACTGTCATACTGTAATCGCTTGGTCGCGCTATTCTGTATATTAAATAGATAAGCGGCCAGGCGTTTTTGTATGAAGTTCTATTTTAAAGAGTTGAGTTGGCTTTCGTTTAACGAGCGCGTGCTTCAAGAAGCCAATGACGAGGAAGTGCCCGTTATCGAACGGGTAAGATTCCTTGGTATATTTTCCTCTAACATGGACGAGTTTTTTCAGGTCCGCGTCGCCGACGTGCGTCGACGAATTTTCTTTGCTCAAACCGATGCACAGCGTAAAGACAGCGAACGTCTACTGCATCTTATCCAACAAAAGGTAGTGCAGTTACAGGAACAGTTCGAGCTGATTCACCGTAAAGTGATAAAAGCGTTGCGGGCTGAAAATATTATTTGGGCCTCTGGTGAGCAGGTTACAGAAGACGAAAAGGCAGGCTTACGGGAATATTTTGATAACAAAATAAAGCCACAAATTGTTCCCATCCTTATCAACGACACGACTGATTTAGTTAAAGTCATAAACGAAGACAAAACTTATTTACTGGCGCAATTGCAGCAATCTGGGCAACGTAAGTACGCTGCGGTGCAGATCCCCTCTCATGAGTTATCGCGTTTTGTTATTTTGCCTAAAAAGCGTGATAGTAAGTTGCGTAAAGTACTATTTTTAGATGATGTTGTTTTACTCAATTTGGCCAGTTTATTTAAAGGCATCGTGCCGTTTCAGTCTATCATTGCCTTTTCTTTCAAAATGACCCGTGATGCAGAGTACCGCCCCTCTGATGATATTGAGCAGAGTTTACTTGAACGTATGGAAGAAGGCTTAAAACAGCGCGAAAAAGCGGACCCGGTCAGGCTTGTCTATGATCGTGCAATGCCAATTCATATGTTGAACCTGTTGAGTAAGAAACTGCATCTCAATCAGTACGATGCCATGGTTGCGGGCGGGCGCTATCGTAATACGAAAGACTTTCTAAGTTTTGAAAACTTAGGTGGCAAAAAGCTCGAACACCCACCGATTCCCGCACTGAAGCACCCGCGTTTTGAGCAGGCTGACAATGTATTTGATGCGATTAAGCGTAATGACATTTTACTCTACTACCCGTATCACCGGTTTGCACATTTTACTGAGGTAATTCGCCAGGCCTGTTATGACCCTCATGTATTAAAAATTCACATGTGTATTTACCGTGTTGCGCCTAATTCTCGGATTATTCATTCGCTCATGGAGGCTGTGCAAAATGGAAAGAAAGTCACTGTGATGGTCGAGCTGCAAGCGCGGTTTGACGAGGAGGCTAATATAGAGTGGGCGAAGGAACTGACTGAATCGGGTGTGAAAGTGATTTTTGGTCTGCAAGGGCTCAAAGTGCACTCGAAGTTATTATTGATACATCGGCAAGAGGATCATGCTATTCGTCGTTATGGTGTTATTGGAACGGGGAACTTTCATGAAAAAACAGCAAAACTCTATACCGACTTTAGCTTGTTTACTTGTCATCCTGAGATCTGCTCAGACATTGAGAATGTGTTTAATTATCTCGAGCAACCCTATCGTTTTTACCCTTGGCACCAGTTGTTGGTGGCACCGAATAATCTGCGCACCCGAATTAACGAACTTATTGAGCGGGAAATTAACCACGCAAAGAATGGCAAGCCCGCGGAAATTTTTCTAAAGCTGAACAACCTAGTTGATAATGCGCTGATCGTACAACTCTACCGAGCGAGTCGCGCTGGCGTAAAAATTCGGTGTATTGTGCGCGGAATGTGTACGCTGCGACCGAATGTGCCTAAGCTCAGCGAAAATATCGAAATCATTAGTATTATTGATCGGTTTTTAGAGCATGCGCGTGTCTATATCTTTGGTAACGATGGTGATACAAAGGTTTTTATTTCGTCGGCTGATTTGATGACACGTAATGTCGATCATCGTGTTGAGGTCGCATGTCCCATATACGATCACACGGCACAACAAGATATACTGACGATTATGGACATGCAGTGGCGCGATAACATCAAAGCACGCCGCATCGATGCGGAACAAGTGAATGAGTATGTCACTCCAGTGTCTGAGCGTGGCAAAATCCCTCGTCGCAAGCGCTTGAGGTCACAGTTAAAAATACATGACTACTTTAAAAGCAGAGCCTATGACTCAAACAAATGACACGCAGCGGCTAACGTCTGACAGTCGAGAACACTTGGCGGCGCTTGATTTAGGCTCCAATAGCTTTCACTTGATCATTGGTCGAGTCATTGAGGGGCAAATTCAACCCATACATAAATTTAAGCAGCGAGTATCGTTGGCGGAAGGGTTAGTCAATAAGGGGATTAGTGTTGAGGCCTTTGATCGAGGCTTAGATGCGTTATCCCAATTTGCTATGCATTTACGAGATTTTGCGCCTGAACGCGTCCGTGTCGTGGCGACTCATACGTTGCGAGAAGCCAATAATCGCAAGGAGTTTATCCAGGCGGCTCGCCAGTTACTGCCGTTTCCAATTGAGGTCATTTCGGGTCGAGAGGAGGCGCGACTCATATACTTGGGTGTGGCACAAGCAGTTCCGTTTCGTGGTGTACGACTGATTATCGACATTGGCGGTGGTAGTACTGAATTTGCCGTGGGCCACGCTGAGGAACCAGAATTATTATTATCAAAAAGTTTTGGTAGTTTAGTGGTTTCTGAGCGCTTTTTTGCAAAAGGAAAAGTCACTCCCAAGCGTTTTAATAAAGCCGTATTGAGTGTGAAGCAGGAGCTTGAGCCGTTTAGTAAACAGCTTAAGAAAGCACGAGCCGAACAGGTATTAGGTACCTCAGGAACGATCAAGGCGCTGGCTAGGTGGATTCACGGTAGCACAGACGGTGATCTCACGATTACGCTCAAAGCATTGCATCAATTACGCGATAGGCTTTTAACTTTAAGGCATATATCGGAGATTAACTCGAGTGATGTTGAACAGCAGCGTATCCCCTCGATAGTCGGCGGGTTAGCAGTGCTTATCGCTGTCTGTGAAGAGATCGGTATTGATGAGCTCAGTTCTGTTGATGCAGCCTTGCGCGAGGGTGTGCTATTTGAACTTGCTGAACAGGCTGTATTTCACAAAGATATACGGTATAAGACGATTCAAAGCATGGCGGTTCGTTATCAAGTCGATGAAGCACAAGCCAAGCGGGTCCTTTCCTCGGCAGAGCTAATACTGGAAGGCGTAGGCAATACATGGCAACTTAATACACCCGATATCCGATTATTATTGGCCGGTGCGTGTAGCCTACATGAAGTAGGTATGAACATTAGCTCAAGCGGCATTCAAAAGCATTCAGGTTATATTCTAGCGAATGCCTATATGCCTGGATTTAGCTCCGATGAACAGCGTGTGTTGGCGATGTTGTGTCGTTATTATCGTAAAAAAATCATCGCTGAAGAATTGACCGATTTTGCTCAGTTCGAGCATTTCACGGTAGCGCGCATGATAGTGGTGATACGCTTAGCTGTATTGCTTAATGCGAGTCGGCAAACTCACGAGGCGTTACGTTCGGTCTCGTTGAAGGGAGCAAAACTGATTCTTACCCTACAAGGGCCATTGGCAAAAAGTGCTATTTTAGAGGCCGACATTGCTCGCGAAAACAAGCACCTGAGTGTTTTAGGGTACCAATTGATCATCGCTTAACTAACCCAAGCCACGGGTTCAGATCAAATCTTTGGTTAACTTTTGATCGGGATCAAATCATTTCCGACGCAAATTGGATAACGTGCCTTCTGAAATACTGCCGTCCGGGCAGCTATTTGAGTCAATTTGCGGAGGACTTGTGCAGGTACTTGTCTCAGTCACTAAACCAATTCAATTGTTTTTTAACAGTCTGCGCTTTAGAAATAAGTTTATCATTACCGGAATATTATTATTTCTACCCGTGATCGTGCTGAGCCTGCTCATGATGTGGGACTCTTATCAGCGTCAACAAGCGGCGATCAGTGGACAGGCAATGGATATCAGCGACCCAAAGCAGGTAATTCTTTGGAACGCGGTTATGCTGGCCGGGATGGTCTTGGTGCAGTTGGTTGTCTTTACAGCAATGTATACTGGTATCAAGCGCTCTCTGGCTGAAGCGAATCGAATTTCAAATGCCCTGGCAAACGGCGATCTTAATAATACTGCCCAGCTCAAGGGGAGCGACGAGCTAGCACGACTCACCGAGCGACTCAACACGATTTCTGTTGAGACAAGCTATTCCGTACACGCGATCCGGACTGCAAGTGATGGTTTAAACCGTCTCGGGACGGCCAATTACGATGCAAACAAGGCGCTGGCAGAAAAAACGAAGCAACAGGCAGACACGATGTATCAGGTGTCGGCAGCGGCAGAACAAATGACGGCTGCTATTAATGAGGTATCAGAGTCGACACAACGTGCAGCAACCAGTGCACATGAGAGCCTTAATGCTGCTAGCGGAGGACGTGAACGTGTTCAACAGTTAGCGCAACACAACATTACGTTAAGCGAAGATATTCTTCATTCTCAATCGGTTATCAAGAGTCTCTCTGAGGATAGCAAAGCCATCGGCACGATCTTAACCACTATCAATGACATTGCCGAGCAAACCAATTTACTGGCTCTTAACGCCGCTATCGAAGCAGCGCGAGCAGGGGAGACAGGACGTGGCTTTGCGGTAGTCGCTGATGAAGTGCGTAAGCTTGCTCATCGAGTACAAACATCAACTGGCGAGATCCAAAGTGTGGTGGAGCGTTTGGAGCAAAATACTCAGCAAGCGGTGAGCAGTCTCAACAATAATGCGCAACAAGCAGAGCGAGCTAAGTTATCAGCTGAAGAGGCGGAAGCTGCACTCGATACGATAGTCACTTTCACTCATCAGATTACTGACCTTAATACTCAAGTTGCTTCTGCGACTGAGCAGCAGGCAATGACGACGGCGACGATCAAAGAAGCGATTACTACTGCAACCGATGCAGCGAAAGAGGTCGACAGCTACTCTCAACATGCGCTTGAAAGCGCTGCGCAGTTAACAACGCTCGGCGGTGAGATACAATCATTAGGCGACCGCTATTCAGTCGACGCGCAAATAATCGAATCACGTCTGGCGCAGCAGGAAAAGCTAATTGAATGGTCGTCGCAATTTGACGTAGGCATTGAGGAGATTAATCGTCAGCACCAGCGGTTGATTTACATTGCTAATGAGTTGTACCGAATACAGCAGCGAGGTGGCGACCGTCAGGCGGTCGAACGGCTATTGAGCTCGTTGATTAACTACACTGCGACTCATTTTAGTTACGAAGAACTGTTGATGGAGCGCCACGACTACCCCGACCTGGATGCACATAAACACAAGCATCAGCAGTTGGTGCAGCAAGTCGTTGATTTTCGTAACCGTATCGAGCGGGGCGACCAAGTGGTCGGTGAGTTGCTCGAATTTGTGAAGCGTTGGCTATTGCAGCACATTCAGCATAGTGATAAAGCCTATCAAGCCCACCTGAATGATCGAGGGGTTCATTAACCCCTCGTCAATCTATCTACGTGGTTAAAAAGCGCTGATACCCGTTTGACTGCGACCTAAGATCAGTGCATGCACATCGTGGGTTCCCTCGTAGGTATTAACCGATTCGAGATTCATAACGTGACGTATCACATGATACTCATCGGAAATACCGTTCCCGCCATGCATATCACGCGCTTGTCGAGCGATATCCAGCGCTTTGCCACAGTTATTGCGTTTAATAAGCGAAATAGCCGTTGGGTTAAGTGCGTCTAAATCGAGTTGACGACCCGCCTGAAGCGCTGCAAGCAAGCCCAAGCTTATCTCCGTTTGCATATCGGCTAACTTTTTTTGGATAAGTTGGTTTGCTGCCAACGGACGTCCAAACTGCTCACGGTCCAAGGTGTATTGACGCGCTGCATGCCAACAAAATTCGGCAGCACCCATGGCTCCCCAAGCGATACCGTATCGTGCTTTATTGAGACAGCTGAACGGTCCCTTCAGCCCGCGCACATTAGGAAGTCGTTGTTCTTCGCTGACTTCGACCTCATCCATTACAATTTCACCGGTAATCGATGCGCGTAATGAAAACTTACCCTCGATTTCCGGTGTAGATAAGCCTTTCATGCCTCGTTCTAAAATGAAGCCGACAATATCGTTTTCGAGTTTAGCCCAGATAACAAACACATCAGCGATAGGTGAATTAGTAATCCACATTTTTGAACCCGTTATGCGATAACCCGCCTCGGTTTTTATCGCCTTAGTTCGCATACTCGCAGGATCAGAGCCCGCGTCAGGCTCCGTCAAACCAAAGCTTCCGATCCATTCGCCGGTTGCCAGTTTAGGGAGGTATCTTTTACGTTGTTGTTCGTTCCCGAAGGCGTAAATAGGATGCATGACGAGCGAGGATTGAACGCTCATCGCACTGCGGTAACCACTATCGACGCGTTCGATTTCCCGAGCAATTAAGCCATAACTGACGTGATTTACACCGGCACCACCGTATGCTTCTGGAATGGTCGCACCGAGCAAGCCTAACTGACCGAGTTCTTGCATGATCTCACGATCAAAGCGTTCTTCGCGAAATGCAGATTGAACGCGAGGCATCAGCCTCGCCTGCGCATATTGATGAGCTGTTTTCTGTATTAACAGCTCTTCTTCAGTCAGTTGATGGCGTAAGTTCAGTGGATCTGACCAATCAAACGCAGGTTGTGGCATGATACCTCTCTTAAGTTTTAGTTCGCCATTTGTTTAAGTTCAGCTGGCGCTTGGATAAATAGAATCGACTGTTTGGTGTCGATGATATCCTTTTGTTTTAACGAGGAAAATACGCGGCTCACAGTTTCTACTGCTAAACCAAGGTAGTTCGCAATGTCAGTACGTGTCATGGGAAGTTTAAACTCATGACGGGAGAAGCCATGTTCATAAAGGTGGTCTGAAAGACCCATTATAAATGAAGCAACCCGCTGTTCAGCTGTTGTATTGACCACGTTTAGATAATGCGTGTTACGTTGACCAATGCGATGACTGAGGAGTCTCAACAGATTTTTATCAACACCGGTGAAGTTTTGTGCGAATAACCGGTTAAGCTTTATTTCGCACAACATCGAGGTTTCCATCGCTTCGCAGTAGGTCACCGCGGCACCATTAGAAATAGACTCCATGCCAATGATATCGCCGGTTAAATGGAAACTGGTGATTTGTTGCTTACCTTCGCTATCGATGGTGTAGCATTTCACGGAACCACTCTTTACCGCAAATAGTGAGTTAAGCGGTTGGTCAGGGCTGTATACCATATCACGCTTGCTATATACGTGAGGCTCACGGCTGCTTTTATCCAATTTATCGATCTCGCTCGAGACAAGACCTGCAGGCACGCATATAGATTGCATACTGCATTGGTTACATTGGATTGGGTTTCTCATACCTAACTCGCTTCGACGGTGATTCATGCGGCACATCTGACGTCCCCTTAACACCTATTGGTGTTGATATAGATCAGTATTAATCGTGATGCAGAGCGTAGCAAAAGCCTGCTTTGCAAAACTTGATCTATATCAAGTTGGTTATAAATTATCCGCTATCATTATATTACACGAGAATAACGCATTTGATGAATATTTAAATACTCATCGAAGCAGCTAGCAATTGTGCGTACAAGTAATTTGCCTGGGTTCGTGATAACCAAATGCTCTTCGGATAGCTTGACTAGCCCGTCATCAATAAATGGCTGTAGGCGCTGAAGCTCGTCGTGAAAGTGTTGAGAAAAGCTATTTAAAGACCACCGAGTCGAAAATTGTTGAAGATTGACTTCAAACTCACACAGTAATTGTTTTATCAGATCACCACGAATTTTATCTTCAGTGGTCGAGTGATAACCTTTAACGATGGGCAACTTATTTTTGATAAGCGCATTATAGTAGCTTTTTAAATCTTTTTCATTTTGCCAGTAATGCCCATCAATATGAGAAATAGAAGATACACCGAGCCCAAGTACTGCACTCTGATCCTTAGTGACATACCCTTGGAAGTTACGTGTGAGTCTTCCCTCTCGCTGCGCAATCGCCAGTTTGTCGTTGGGTTTTGCAAAATGGTCCATACCGATGAATTGATAATCCAGTCCTGTCAAGTGTTCGATGGCCTGTTTAAATAAACCTAACTTTTGCGCTGCCTTGGGTAACCAGCTCTCTTTTATTTTGCGCTGTGCTGCGAATCGCTCGGGTAAGTGAGCATAGTTAAAAAGCGATATGCGGTCGGGACTTAGGCGTTCAACTAAAGCCAGTGTATGTGCGAAACGGGCTTCTGTTTGCAGAGGCAGCCCATAGATTAGGTCAAAGCTAATCGACTCAAATCCGAGTGAGCGAGCATGATTGACTTGGTCAGCAACAAGCTCATAAGACTGAGTACGATGGATAGCGACTTGAACATCATTATCGAAATCTTGAATGCCGAAGCTTAAGCGGTTAAAACCTAACGCCCTTAAGACACTGAGCTTATCATTATCACATTGGCGTGGATCGACTTCGATACTCAGTTCATCTATTGCTTGATTTGAACTGACGTCTTTAATTAACGCCATTAAACGTCTTAGTTGTGGCGTGTTCAAAAAGGTTGGCGTGCCGCCTCCCAAGTGCACACTGGCGATATCCTTTTTAGCGAGCACACTGCGATATAATTCTAACTCAGTGCCAAGCGCATCAAGGTATTCGTCTGCTTTATATTGATGCCGAGTAATCACTTTATTACAACCACAGTAATAACAAAGTGAAGCACAAAACGGTAGATGGATATAGAGCGAGATCGGCTTTTGATACTCGGCAACGACGTTTTGACAAGTCGCCGTATTAACGGACTCATGAAAGCTTAACGCGGTTGGATAAGACGTATATCTCGGTCCGTTAATATTGTACTTTTTTAACCAGTTCCATTCCCAGTGTTGCATACTGCACCTCTCGTTCTATCAATACGATGGCAGTTTAGCAGTTAAGTGTGGTGGGTTTAGACTCACCCTTGATTTGCATCAAGGGTGGTTTAAAAACGTTCAAACATGCTCTTTAGACTCTTTATATTCATCAAGGCACGCGAGCCATACAGCAACAACAAGTAAGATACTTCCCACAGTAATGCGTAGCCACATGGGTAACGGTATAAACCAAGAAATAAGATATCCACTTGCCATCATAAGGATGGCAATAATCTTATTGCGACGCCGTATTTGTCGATGTTCGCGCCAGGCAATCAGATCAGGGCCGTATTTAGGATGGTTTAACAGCCAAGTTTCCAGTTGTGGCCAGCCTTTACTGGCGGCCCATAAAGCGACAATAAGGAATGGCACCGTGGGCATGACCGGCAACGCAAGGCCGATGATGCCCAACAAGACAAATAAAATAGCAATACAACGCCAGACTGTGATGTACATCCACTTCATGGTAAACGCTCTATTTTTACGGTAGCCCGAGTTTACGCAAAAGGGGCTACTAACACCAGTAGCGCTACTTCATGAAACGAATGGCCAATGGGTAGTCTTTGATAATGCCTTCTTTAGCATTTTTAGCGCCAAGAATGACGAATATGATTGAAAGCAACCCTAGAATGACGATGGGAATAAAAGTGAGTCCTAACGTGAACACTGCAAGCACTAAAAGTGCGCTGGTATATATAGTAATACTCAGCAGCCAGTTGAAAATGACCTTACCGTGAGCATCGATATAAGGATCTTCTCGTTTCATTATCCACATAATCATGGGGGCTAGTAATCCGATTAGTGGAAGAATAAAAGTAGCGAACTGAGACAGGTGCATAAAAAATGCGTAGGTTTTTTCATCTTCAGTTAATTTTCGCAGATCATCGAATTCAGATTTGGAAGAGAGTTCGCTCTCACGACTCAGCTTCTCACGTTGCCGCTGATACTCTTCCTCTGAAATAGAACCTTCGTCTTTTAACTGATTGAGCACTCTTAATTTTTCATAATCCATAATTTGTCCATCTGATTGGAAAACGAGATATTAAATATCTATCCAATACGTAAAAAAGTCGGTAAGCTTATTGCTTAAAAAAGGTACGGAAAATGCTTAAACTGATTCGCTTATCACGTCCTAAACGACCCTTAATATGCGCGCTAATTTGGGCCTGCTCATTCGCTACGCCGGCGTTTTTGAATGCAAAACCAGTGTTCAATCAGTATCAACAGTCTGTGCCTACTGTCAAGGACACATTGGGTTACGAAATGGGCGCAAGAATTTCGTCACCTGACGCTATTTATAAGTATTTCCAAACTCTAAGCGAGCGCTATAGCGAGCGTGTGCGCTTAATAGAATATGGCCGGTCATGGGAAGATCGTCCATTGTACTTCGTTGCTGTATCGGCACCTCACCATATTGCACAGTTAGATAAATACTCCCAACGAATGGCAGCGTTCGGTGATCCGCGCAAAACCTCTGCTCGTGAAGCAGAACAGTTAATGAATAAGCTCCCAAGTAGTGTTTGGTTATCTTACGGCGTACATGGAAACGAGATATCGTCTCCTGAGGCCGCAATGATGACGCTGTATCATCTTTTAGCCGATACATCAGACGAAACAAAAAATTGGTTAGAGAACACTGTGGTATTTATCGATCCGCTACAAAACCCAGACGGCAGAGCGCGTTTTGTGAGTCGCTATTATGCCACCGTTGGGCTTACTCATGATGCCGATCGACGGAGCGCGGAACACAATGAACCTTGGCCGCAAGGACGCTCAAACCACTACTTATTTGATCTCAACCGTGATTGGATTGCGTTGACGCAACCAGAAATAAAAGGGCAAGTTGCAGCGCTTAAAGAGTTTCCACCGCTACTTTTTGTCGACTTGCATGAGATGGGGGGGGACTCAAGCTACTACTTTACGCCCGAGGCGCGACCTTACAACCCCTACATTACCGAGTCGCAACGTGAGATTTTACATTGGGTGGGAAGAAATAATGCGAACTGGTTTGATAACGCTGGTTACGATTATTACACGCGAGAAATTTTTGATGCCTTTTATCCGGGGTATGGTGCGAGTTGGCCGCTATACTCCGGTTCAGTAGCGATGACCTACGAAATGGCATCAGCGCGAGGACATACGTTCGCGCGCAAAGACGGAACTACGTTGACTTATTTAGACGGTGTTGAACGCCATTTCACAAGCAGCTTAGCTACTATTCAAACTGCGAGCGAGCGTCGTGAAGCATTGTTAAGAAGATATCGTGACTATCGAGTCAGTGCCGTGAATGAAGGGCGCGAAAGTGAGCAACGTACGTTAATTATTGCAGACTCCAAAAACGTTGCCGGACAACAGCGATTAGCGTCATTATTGCAAGAGCACGGTATCGAGGTCACGCGTAACTCTAACGCCATTGATGCCTGTGGTAATCAATACCCAGAGGGAAGCTACTTTATCGATATGGCACAGCCGAATTATCGCCTCATTCGGGTTTTGCTAGACGAACAGATTAATATGGCGGGCGATTTTATCGAGCAGCAACAGCAGCGCAAGGCGAACTTATTAGCTGATCAAATATATGATGTCACCGGTTGGTCGTTGCCGTTGATGTTTAACGTCAATATCAGCGCTTGCGATGAGGTCGTGCGCGTGCCAACAGCTCAGGAAATAATTGAGCTGATTAAGCCGGGCACTGTCCATAATCTAGAGGCTCGTGTTGCCTTTTTGGTGCGGTCAGGAGATACGAATAGTAGTCGATTTATCGCCTCAGCGCTCCGCGCAGGCGTGAACCTAAAACAAAGTGAATTGTCATTTACGCATGAAAAAGCAGGCACTTTTGCTGCCGGCAGTGTGATTGTAACTCGCGCTGGTAATCAGCGGAGCGATCTCCCGTCGGTGCTAACGCGTTTAGCTCGAGAGACAGGTGTCGATATCGTAGGAGTCGATAGCAGCTGGATCGTTAAGGGACCCAATTTCGGCTCCGAGAATGTGCAATCATTGGCAGCGCCAACTATCGCTATGGCGTGGGATGAGCCTGTTTCTTCATTAAGCGCGGGTCACACGCGCTTTGTCATTGAGCGACAAATCGGCTATCCCGTGATGGCGATTCGTACAACGCAACTGGTTCAGTCTGATCTGGCCGGGATCGATGTATTGGTCATGCCGGAGAGTCAAGCGAGTTATTCAAGCTACTTCTCAACCGCTAGTGTGGAGAAATTACGTCGTTGGGTTGAGCACGGAGGTGTTCTCATTACCTTGGGGAGCGCCACAGGCTGGGCGGTAGAGGCGAACTTACTATCGACCCACATGGAGTATGCGGCTGACTCAGCTACCCCAGCAATGAATGAAGAGGAGACTCTGCAGGCAGCGCAGCTGATTGAATCAGAAAGCCAACTGAAGGAAGTAGTGAAGGCGTCCGATAAACGCCCTGATTATGTTCCCGGTGCGCTGGTGCGAGTCAAGGTTGACCAGAATCACTGGCTAACCGCTGGCGTTCAGCGCGATCTCGTGGCAACGTTCACTGGGGATCAGGTCTTCGCTCCTTTGAGTATCGACGATGGACGCAATTTAGCGTGGTTTGCTCAACAAGAGGATGTGCTTGCAAGCGGTTTATTGTGGCCGGAAATAAAGCGACAGATTCCATTTAAGCCACAGTTAATGGTTGAACCCATGGGCGATGGAATGCTCATAGCCTATGCGCAATCACCGACTTACCGTGCTTACATGGATGGTTGGATACCTATTTTGACAAATAGTTTGTTTTTAGCGCCTGCAAAAACGCACTAATAGAGGACATGTTTTAGCATGGATTTAAACAAGGTCAGTGAAACGCCGAGTGATTCAGCTGAGGACGTTGTTAGTCAATTTACTGGGAAGGTTGCCCATCGGATATATTGGGGTGCGTTCTTAGTCACTTTACCACTGACGGTTATTCAGGCACTTGAGGGTAAGTGGCTCATGCTGGCATGGCTATGTGCTTTCTTGTGTTACACAGCTTTTACTGCATTGCGTGTAAAGAAAATGAGTAAGCGCCGTGGGCGCCACATTATTTTTATTACGTTATTGTGCGCCGCAGTGATGTACTCGACACTCGTTAATGGTATCCACGGTCTACTGTGGGCGTATCCGGTGATGGCTTCGATTGCTTTTTTGCTTGCGTGGAAATTAGCTATTGTAGTGACCGTGGTATTCGTCACACTGTTGACCGCTGTCAGCATTTATACCATAGAACCTGATGTTGCTTGGCGCGCTTTAGTCTCTTTATTGGTGCTGATGATCCTCACCTTAACCTTGGTTAGATTATTGACTCGTATGCAACGTCACTTTACCGAGTTGGCGGTGACGGATACTTTAACGGGAGTCTATAACCGTAAGCAATTACAAACTGATCTTGAACATCTCGTGGCGCTAAAAAAGCGGCATGGTCGACCTATTTCAGCGGCACTATGTGATATTGACTACTTCAAAGAGGTGAATGATAAATACGGTCACTTTGATGGAGATAGGCTACTAATCCAGGCAGCGCAGCTGATTAAATCAAGTTTTAGGGCGTCTGATAAAGTATTCAGAGTGGGTGGTGAGGAGTTTGTTATATTAATGCCAGATACCGATCTCGAGGGTGCCACCCGAGCAGCGGAAAAGTTGCGTGCGACATTTTCAGCAAATCACTTTGAGTTGAAAGAAGACCCCGTCAATATGACGATATCGATTGGGGTCAGTGAACTTGAGAGTGAAGAGAATTGGCTGGCATGGCTAGAGCGTGCTGATAAGTTGCTTTATCATGCAAAAGACATGGGACGAAACCAAGTCCGTAATACGGTGCAGGAGATAACGTAATGGCGCAGTTTGGTGTGGTCGGTTTAGGGCGTTTTGGTGCACGGACCTCTTTAGAATTACTTAACTTAGGACATGAAGTCATCGGTGTTGATTCGGATGAGAAACGTGTCGATGCGTTGGCTGATCAATTAACACATGCCGCTATCGCCGATGTCACCGATGAACAAGCGTTGCGCGAATTAAACCTGGAAAGCTGTGACACGGTATTGGTTGCTATTGGTGAAGATCTGCAAGCTAGTTTGCTGACCGTCCTGCATTTGAAAAGCATCGGCGTTGAGACAATTTGGGCCAAAGCGACCTCAAAAGAACATCACCAAATACTTTCTAAGCTCGGTGTTTCAAGAATCGTCCACCCGGAAGAGGAAATGGGTATTCGTGTCGCGCAATCGCTAAACTATCCAATGGTTAACGAATACATGTCGCTGGGTCACAACTGGTTTTGTGTTGAGATCGCAGTGAGCGAAAACTTAGAGGGTAAAACAATCAACGATATTCTACCCGATGATGTTGATAATTTTCATGTCCTACTACTCAAACGTCGTGATGAAGTGCATGCAAGTCCTGACTTCACGAGTGAGTTACAGGGAAATGAGACAATGGTCATTGCGGGTAGCTTAAAAGCGCTCAAATCAATGGCTCCGAAGTTGAAATAATATGAAGTTGTGGAAGCCGTCACTCGCCTTTTTATATAAAACTTCTGCGCGAACCCAAAGCAAAGCGTTTAAAGCAAGCCCGCCCGTGGTGCTTGCTTCGGGCTTTGCTGTATTGATTCTCTTAGGCACACTTGCGCTCAAATTACCCTTTGCTACGGTTGTCCCTATTACTTGGTTACAAGCGGTGTTTACGGCAACGTCGGCGGTAACGGTAACAGGCTTGGTTGTAGCAGATACGGGGGGCGATTTTACGCTCTTCGGTACCAGTGTTATCGCAGTCTTAATTCAATTAGGCGGCATTGGCTTTATGACTTTTGCGATTCTGGCGGTGTCGTCGCTCGGCGGAAAAATATCAATTCAGCAACGTTTGCTTGCCAAGGAAGCGATGAATCAAACCAGTCTTATGAATATCGTTAAAACGGCAAAAGCCGTATTAATACTCGCTGTGATTTGTGAGTTGGTAGCGGCTATTGCTTTGACGTTGTTATGGTGGCCTGAAATGCCACTTTTGAAAGCCTTTGGGCATGGTCTCTTCTACGCGATCTCTGCCTTTAATAATGCGGGTTTTGGGCTCTCACCCGATAGCTTGATTCCTTATGCGAGCAATGTGCCTATTAACCTCATTATCTCATGCTTGTTTATTGTCGGCGGACTCGGATTTTCGGTCATTACCAACATGTATGAAGGAAGACGCTGGCGCAATTTTTCGGTATACACAAAAAGTATCCTGATTACCACGCTCGTTATTAACCTCGTATCAATGTTCGTGATTTATGGGCTTGAACATAATAACCCTCAGACCTTGGGGGGATTATCAAACGTTGGGCAGTGGACAGCTGCTTGGTTTCAAGCCGTGACCCCACGGACCGCGGGTTTTAATAGTGTGGATATTGGTGCATTAACTGATGCAAGCGCTGTATATATGCTTTTGCTGATGTTTATTGGTGGCGGCTCCATGAGTACTGCGGGCGGCATAAAATTAGGGACCTTCATTATTTTAATGCTTGCTACCTACACCTTTATTCGCCGTAGAGAGCATGTCACATTGATGGAACGTTCGATCGCTCAAGAAGCGGTGATGAAAGCGCTCGCGGTGACGATGGTAACCATCGCAATGCTATTTATTGGTATATTTGTGCTAATGATTCTGAACAACCTGCCGTTTATAGATATAGCGTTTGAAGTTTTATCGGCTTCTGCAACCGTTGGGTTGTCCAGAGGAGTCACTGATCAGCTAACTCCGCTGAGTCAATGCATTATTATGCTTTTGATGTTTGCGGGACGCGTTGGACCATTGACTTTAGTTTATTTTTTAACGACCCCAAATAAAAGAAGAATTCGTTATCCACAAACCACAATTCAGGTCGGTTAGCGTGAAGTGGTGTTGAGAGATAGTAAAACATGTTGAAATCATTGAAGTTTACTCAAAAAGTTATTATTGCTGCATCGGCAATACTGGTGTTGGTGCTCGGTATTTTTACGGCTACAAACTTTTGGCAGATGTCAGGTCAGATACGCGAGGACCTGCGTACCCAGATAAATGCAATGTCCGACTCGGTATCAAACAATATTGCTCAGTGGCTGAATGACCGCATGCGGATAATTCAAGCGTCAGCGCAGTCGTATGACGCTTCTGATGATACGCAAGCAGCGTTACGTAAAGTCCAACAAGCAAAGCGATCGGGCGATTTCAAAAATGTTTATTATGGTCTGACGGACGGTCAGTTTATTCTTGATGACACAACAATTGACTTACCAGATGATTATGATGCGCGACAACGACCTTGGTATCAATTAGCGGTTAAGCAACAGCAGCCGACTTATACACAACCTTATATTGATGTAACCACCAACGAACTGACTATTTCTGCCGTTGTTCCAATGAAAGAGAACGGGCGTTTAGTGGGGGTAGCGGGTGGCGATATGATGCTCGATACTGTATCTGGGATTGTTAATAACACCGATTTTATGGGCTTGGGATTTGCCTTTTTGGTGAATAAAGAGGGTAAAATTTTAAGTCATCCGGTAACTGAAAATGTCGATAAGACGATTACGCAATACTTAGGTAAGGATGCGCGAATTACTAAAGATCTCGTTGATTATCAAATTAACGATCGCGAATTCATGCTCACTTTTCAGACTGTTGAAGGAATTGATGGCGTAGATTGGTACCTTGCTGTAGCAATAGACAGTGAGAAAGCGTACGCTGACGTTGAATCGTTTGCATGGTCAGCGCTGATCTATCTGGTGATTGGTATTGTTGCCGTCATCCTACTTCTTAATGCGTTGTTATCGGTTCTGCTGAAGCCGTTACGTCAACTCAACTATGCAGTAACTGACTTGGCACGAGGTGAGGGTGATTTAACCCAGCGTATCTCGGTGACGAGTCACGATGAATTCGGTGTGGTTGCGTCTCGCATGAATGAATTTATCGAAAAAATTCAGTACGCGATTATGGATGTTCGTAAAGCGTCCCATCAGCTGGAAACTAATGTTCAGCAAATGGTGTCAGCAAATAGAGACTCAGTATCACTCGGTGATGAACAGTCCGAGCGCACCAATACGGTCGTGACTGCAATCAATGAATTAGGCGCCAGTTCAAGTGAAATATCCACAAGCGCGGGCAGTGCATCAGAGCAAGCAACGAGAGCAACAGAAATATCGGTTTCGGCACGAGAGGCTTTGAAGTTTAATATGCAGCAGATTACGACGCTCTCGCGCCGGATGAAAGAGTCGGTTGATGCCATTCATAGCTTAGACGAGAACACACAAAATATTGGTAAGATTGTCGAAGTTATCATGGGTATAACCGAGCAAACCAATTTGCTTGCACTGAATGCAGCCATAGAGGCTGCACGAGCGGGAGAAGCAGGGCGTGGCTTTGCTGTTGTTGCTGATGAAGTACGTAGCTTAGCTCAGCGCACGTCGCAGTCGGCTGGCGAAATTGAGACGATGATCTCGCAAGTCCGAGAGGGTACCCGTAAAGTGGTCGATATCATTAATGATAGTCAAGAAACCAGTGAGGCCTGTGTAGCAAGCGCCGATGAATCTACACGCCACATGAGCGAAATTGATCAAGTCATTGCACAAATTGATGATATGAATCATTCTGTTGCTTCTGCGACACAGCAGCAAAGCCAAGTGATTCGCTCGCTGGACCGTGATGTGACTGATATCAATGAAATGAATGAGCGTAGCCAGCACAACTTGAAGAAAACGCATCAGGCTTGTCAATCATTGAAAGGAGAATTTGATCGTTTAGAGTCCTTGGTCAGTAAGTTTAAATTGTCGTAACTAATTTAGGAGAAGGATTATGAAGCGCGCATGGTTAATTGGTGCTCTAGCAATGTTCGGTAGCACTGTCGTTGCGACGGCACAAGCCCAAGAGATGGCGCAGAGCCAAGCACCGAAAGATGCTCACGCCTATATTATATCGCCACAAGATGGAGAAGTTGTAAATTCTTCCTTTAAGGTTAAATTTGGCTTATCAGGCATGGGTGTCGCGCCCGCTGGCGTTGATGTGAAGAATACTGGACACCATCATTTGTTAGTGGATATGGATTCGTTACCACCAATGGATCAGCCGATGGGCGGTGATATCATCCATTTTGGTGGCGGTCAGACAGAGACAACGCTAACGCTTGAGCCGGGTGAACATACTTTACAAATTATTCTTGGTGATAAGAATCACGTTCCCCACAACCCAGCTGTTGTTTCGAAAAAAATCACCATCACTGTAAAAGCTGACTAATCGAGCTCAAGCTCGAGTTGAGTTTGTTGATTGGGATCAGGCAGCGTTACGCTGATTCCAATCAACCTTACATGTTTTCCCGCGCCCCGTTGCCATGCCTCTTCAGCCAACTGATAATACAAACTGGGTGACACAAACCCGTGCCCTTTTGAAACGGTCGTCTGGTTGAAATCTGAAAACTTCAATTTCAGCGTTTGAGTCTTGATAGGCTGTTCGCGCCAATGGTCAATTTTGAGTCGTTTCTTTAACTGTGGCAGTAACTGTTGTTGTATATAATCTTGTACAGTACGGAGTTGCTGTATATCGGCTGGTAACGTTTGTTCAACGCCGACGCTTTTACGAATTCGGTCGACAGTCACAGGGCGTGGGTCGATACCTTGGCAACGTTGAAAGAGCAACCAACCTGCTTTTTCCCCTAGTATTTGTTGTAGCTGCTCAGTGCTTGCGGCCTGTATGTGGTGCCCGTGTGTAAATCCATATCGCGCAAGGGTTGCTTGGCTTTTCGGTCCCACGCCGGGGACACGTTTAAGCGGCAAAACGGCTAAATAATCAAATACGTTTTCTGGGGGCACCACCTTTTGCCCATTCGGTTTATTGTCGTCACTAGCAATTTTCGCAACCATTTTTTGATTAGAAATGCCCGCAGAACCGGTAATTCCGAGTTGACTGATTTCTCTCCTAATCGCCTCAACGGTAAGACTAGCGCTGCCCTTGAAAGCATCATTTTCAGTCAGGTCGAGATAAAACTCATCGATTGATGCAGGTTCAACCAGCGGCGTGTAGCGAGCGAGTATGTCGCGGACTTGATAGGATAGCGCTTTATACTCGGCAAAGTTGGGTTTTACAAAAACAAGCTGAGGACATAGTTGGCGCGCTCGATGCCCCGACATGGCGCTGTGCACGCCAAAGCGACGGGCGATATAATTGGCCGTAGCCACCACGCCACGGTCGCCCCCGCCACCGACAGCAAAGGGACGATTTTGTAGGCTTGGGTCGCGTAACACTTCAACCGCCGCGAAGAAGGCGTCAAGATCAAGTAACGCAATTTTACGAGTCACTTCTTTCAAGTGTTTATCCTTTGAGCTTTTGTGGGTATAATCTCCTAGCACTGGGTATAGTGTACCAGCCAGATTCTTAGGAGACACTCGTGAAACGATTGACGACACTTGCACTTAAAGGCCTTTCATTTGGCTTGGCCGCCATGATTAGTTTTGGTGCCTCTGCCGCTGTTCAAGATGGCATGTCTAAGGACGCCATTGCAAAACGTATTGAGCCGATTGGTAAAGTCCGAGTAGCAGGCGAAAGCGCAGCTAACGAGGCCGCGGCGAGTGGACCTCGCTCAGGCGAAGCAGTATTCGGTCAGTATTGCACAGCGTGTCATACGGCAGGTGTGATGGGCGCCCCAAAAATCAATAACGCAGATGATTGGAAGCCGCGTCTAGCGCAAGGTATGGATACTGTCTTAAAACACGCGATTAATGGTTACAATGCGATGCCTCCGAAAGGTACGTGTGCTGATTGTTCTGAAGATGAAATCAAAGCTGCTATTGAATACATGACAGCTGAAATCTGATTATTACAGCGTGCCTCAAAGGCAGAATATGAGCCATCGCAAGTCGCGGTGGCTTTTTTGTATATATAAGCGGCAATTTCTTGCAACCCACTGGTTATAGTTTATACTTTACGTTTGTTAATAATTATAACAAGCCAATAAGAAAAACAACAAACAACTATAATTAGAAGTGATGGGTAGGGAGTCCCCGCAGCATGGCGGCAACGAATAGCCCGAATGATAATCAAACGGCGCTTGCTAAAGAAAATCAAAAGCTGACTAAGGTCAATGGACGCCTAAAGCGGCTTACGTATAGTTATCGCTCAGCAGAAGTCGTGCAGAAGGCGCTCTTTCGTATTTCTGAGCTTGCTGCGTCCGCACGCAGCATGGATAACTTCTACCAATCTGTGCATGCCATTATTGGCGAGCTAATGTACGCTCGCAACTTCTACGTTTGTTTTTATGAACCCGATAAAAAGGTTGTCAACTTTGCCTACTTCGTAGATGAACTCGACGAAAAGCAAGTGATCGAACAAATGCCTATGGAGTCCTTGGCACGCGGCTTAACGGGCTATGTAATGCGAACGGGTCAATCACTTCTTTGTCCTCCAGCAGTATTTAAAGAACTTATTCAGCAAAATGAAGTTGAGGAAATGGGGTCTGCCCCAATCGATTGGCTTGGCGTCCCGCTGATATCCGGTAACAGCGTGATTGGCGCGATGGTTGTACAGAGTTATCACGATAACCACCGCTATGATGAGAGTGACAAAGATCTCCTTACATTTGTATCCCAACATGTTGTTAATGCGCTTGAACGGCTTAAACAAAAGGAAATTTTACAAAAGGAAATAGCCCATCAAACGGCTGAGCTGCGTCATGCCAATGAAAGCCTCATGAAAGAAATAACCGTTCGAGAAAAGGTCGAGCAACAAACCTCAGTGTTATTTGCAATCTCAGAGCTGACCAACACATCGGAAGACATGGTTACTTTCTACGAAGCGCTACATAAGCAAATTGCGACACTGATTCATGCGGACAATTTTTATGTCGCGCTTGTGTCCACAGACAAAAAGTATATTCGCTTTCCTTACCATAAAGATGAACGAGACAATAAGGCCGAACGGCGGCGAATCGGAAAAGGACTGACTGAGTACGTCATGCGCAAGGCGGAGCCTGCATTCATTGACGCAGAACAACGTGCTCTGCTGACCCAAAATGGCGAAATTAATTTAACCGAAGATACAGGTATTGTTGCAAAGCAGTGGCTAGGAAGCCCGTTAGTCCTCGATGGCAAGGTGTTTGGCGTGATTGCCGTACAAACGTACGATGAGGAGTTTTTCTATAAGCACGAGGATCTTGAGTTACTTAACTTTGTCTCTCAACATGTCGCGGTCGCAATCGAACGTCGTCGAGCGAACGAAGAAATCCAACGGGTTAATCAATTCCTCGAGAAAAAAGTTGAGGAACGCACGGAAGAACTTGTTTCCGAGATCGAGCGCCGTAAAAAAATCGAAGCCCGACTGTTTCATGATGCGCACCACGATAATTTAACAGGATTACCGAATCGCGCCTTATTTACCGAGAGTTTGCAACAAGCGCTTGCTCACCAGAGGCGTCATCCAGAACACTTCTTTGCGGTCTTATTTTTAGACCTAGATCGCTTCAAAAATATCAATGATACGCTGGGACACTCGGCAGGTGATGAATTCTTACTCGATGTGAGTAAACGCATTCAAACTTGTGTTCGAGAGAATGATTTAGTTGCCCGACTTGGGGGCGACGAATTTGTTATTTTACTCGATACGATGTCTTCGGTCGATGATGCGCGTGAAATCGCTAAACGTATTATCTCGAGTTTGAATGCTCCATTTATATTAAACGGACATGAACATTATTCGGGCGCCAGTATTGGCATTGCTATTTGCGATGACTCTCAGGATTCTGTTGAACGTTTGCTGAGAGATGCAGATGCGGCAATGTACGAAGCTAAATCACAGGGTCGTGGTCGTTATGTGGTGTTCGATAATACCATGCACCGTACATTGGTTGAGTCGGTAAAACGCGAGCGCGCGTTGCGTCATGCCCGAATCGACCAAGATTTCTTCGTTGAGTTTGAAGCCATTGCAGATATTTCGGGTCGTCACAAACATGCATCAGAAGCTTTTCTGCGATGGAATATCGAAAACAATCGAGTAAAGACTTCAGATTATCTCGCTCTCGCTGAAAAAACAGGTTTGATCGTTAAGTTAGACCAATATCTGTTAAAGCGTTGCTGCGAGCACTTATTGAATACGGAGGTTGAAGCTGAACGTATTCATTTAAATCTCTCTGTGCGGCACTTGCTTAAATCCGGTTACATACGGCAGTTGCTCAATATCGTCGAGCGCTATAAGGTCAACCCAGCGCAGCTGGTTTTAGAGTTTTCAGAAACAGCGTTAACCCAAAACGATAAACGCTCGGTAGCGAGTTTACGACGGTTATCTCAGGCGGGTTTCAAATTGGTTATTGATCACTTTGGTCGGGGCGCCGGACCACTACAATTTTTATACAATTACCCATTCTCTAAGCTTAAACTCGACCAAGACTATGTGCAGCGGCTTGAAACGAGTACTCGTGCTCGAGCAATGTTGCGTCACGTTGCCACACTGTGTGATGAGTTAGAAATTGAACTTTATGCAGCCGGCGTAAAAAATGAATCTTTGGCGAACATTCTCTGTGAATTAGGCGTAGAGTTTGGCCAAGGTAACTATGTCACAAAACGACTCAGGTCGCTGGAATCCAAGGCACCTAGCAAGGCTAACGGCACGCTAAGTTAAGAGGGTTTGTTGAGTGCGTTTTTAAGCATTTCTAAACCGCGCTGCCGGGTTGTTTCACGCTCTTCCTCGCTCGGTTTATGTTTGTCGTGCTCCCAAGAAATATCATCTTGCGGAAGTTCCAACAAAAACCGGCTCGGTTGAGGTTGAAATACCTCGCCAAACTGACGCCGCTCTTTTGCTAGAGTAAACACTAAACGATGTTGAGCACGGGTAATTCCTACATACGCAAGTCGACGTTCCTCCTCAATATCATCACCCTCAATACTACTTTGATGGGGAAGCAAGCCTTCTTCCATGCCAACCAGAAAAACAAAAGGAAATTCCAAGCCCTTGGATGCGTGTAATGTCATTAGCTGTACTTGATCAAACTGCTCGTCATCTTCATTGCGGGACATCATGTCGCGCAAACACAGCTTGGCGACTGCTTGCTCCAGTGATATTGGCTCGTATTCGTCGTTGCCCGCTAACATATCGGACACCCACTTATGCAACTCATACACGTTTTTAACGCGCATTTCCGCGGCCTTAGCGCTTGGGCTGGTTTCGAATAACCAGTCATCGTAGCCAATTTCCGCAAGCAGAGTGCGCACAGCGACGGCAGCACTGTCGTTATGATCGGCTTCCCGCGCAGCGTTTTTAATCATCTGAGCAAAGGTATCAACCGCGTTAAAGGTCTGCGTATTCAGTAAGGTCTTCAAGTGAATCGAGTCGCAGGCTTCTAGCAGGCTACAGCCTAGCTGCTTAGACAGCTCACCGATGCGTTGCACCGTCTGCGGACCTATCCCTCGACGTGGCACATTTATGATGCGTAGGAACGCAGTATCATCAGCAGGGTTAACCAGTAGGCGTAGATACGCCATAATATCTTTGACTTCCACCCGCGCAAAAAACGACTGTCCACCAGTAATTTTGTAAGGAATCCGGTTGTTCATCAGTGCCTTTTCGAACAAACGAGACTGATGGTTGCCCCGATATAAAATCGCAAAATGATGATAAGGTGTTTTGCTTAAAAAGCGTTGCTTTACGATTTCGGCGACTACACGCTCCGCCTCATGTTCCTCGTTGCGGCCAAAAATAACCCGCAGGGATTCACCGTACTCTTTATCTGAAAATAATTTTTTCTCAAATACGTGAGGGTTATTTTCTATCAGAATATTCGCCGCTTTTAGAATACGACCGTGAGAGCGGTAATTTTGCTCCAACTTAACGACCTTCAAAGTAGGGAAGTCTTGCTGCAAAAGCGCTAGGTTTTGTGGTTGTGCGCCGCGCCATGAGTAAATTGATTGATCGTCGTCGCCAACTACAGTAAAGCGCGCACGCTCACCGACCAGTAGTTTGACCAAAAGGTACTGGCTCGTATTAGTGTCTTGGTACTCATCAACGAGTAAGTAGCGAAATTTCTTTTGCCAGCGAGCGCGAACGTGTTCGTTGCGTTGTAATAATTGACTCGGTAAGCGAATTAGATCATCGAAATCTACTGCATTGCATGCCAGCAAGTGTTTCTCGTATTGCGCAAAGACCGTAGCAAATTGTCGGTCATCTTCCGTCGAAGCCTCTTGCAACGCTTGCTCTGGCGATATCATGGCGTTTTTCCATTGACCGATACGGTGCTGACATTTTTGAATGACGGCTTTATCGCCTTCCCACGCATCTTCGGTAAGACCATTGAGCAGTGCATAGGTATCTTGATCATCGAACAAAGAAAATCCGGGCTTGAGACCGAGTGCGCTGAGCTCGCGTCGGATAATATTCAGACCGAGCGTGTGAAACGTGGATACTGTTAAGCCGCGTGCACCACCGGCCCCCATAGTTTGGTTGACACGCTCACGCATTTCGCGCGCGGCTTTATTGGTGAACGTAACCGCAGCGATTTGACGGGCAGTGTAAATATTTTCACGAATAAGATAAGCGATTTTTTCTGTAATTACGCGCGTTTTACCACTGCCTGCGCCCGCTAAAACGAGTAAAGGACCTTGCACATAGTGAACGGCTTGTCGCTGTCGATCGTTTAACATTATTAAGGCTCGGTTAGGAGTGGTACAATAAATCAAGAGCGGCGATTTTAGCGTACTTTTGTCTGAGCCCAAACGGTTAAATTAATTAAGGACCCCTTATGGACAACAAGACCATTGAAAACATTGCTAAACAAATTAGTGAAAGCATGCCATCTGGCGTTAAAGAGTTAGCCGGTAATGTTGAGCAGCGTGTTAAACAAACCTTGCAATCACAACTTTCTAAACTCGATCTCGTCACTCGCGAAGAGATGGATGTTCAGCAACAATTGTTGCTACGTCTGCGAGAGCGTGTAGAGCAGTTAGAGCAGCAATTAGCTGAACAGAATAAGCAAGACGACACTCAAGAGTAAGGGTAAAGAGCACGATGATTCAATGGATTAGCGGTAAAGTCGTTGAGAACTTTCAATGGAGTGACAGTGTTTTTAGCCTACGCGTAATCACTGAATCATTTGACTTTAAAGCCGGTCAGTTTGTGCGACTCGGCTTAAATGTGGGTGGCGAGCAGGTTCTACGTGCGTATTCGGTCGCCAGTGCACCGCAAGAGTCTATTCTCGATTTTGTGATTGCAAAGGTCGAAGGTGGATTATTGAGCCCACTATTAGCAGAGCTAAAGCCAGGCGATGAAGTCAATCTCACTCAGCCGGCAGGGGGCTTTTTTACGCTGGATGAGGTACCCGATGGCGATGATCTGTGGATGCTCTCAACAGGCACGGGCATTGGCCCTTTTATTTCAATGTTGCGTACTGAGCAACCTTGGCGTCGGTTTAAACGCATCGTAATAGTGCAAGGTGTCCGCGAAGCGCAAGATCTGACGTATCGGGAATTTATTAATGAATGTCAGCAACGTTATCCTGGGCAGCTCGTGTACCAGCCGATCGTATCTCGCGAGGCGCTTCCGGAAGCATTGGCCGGTCGGATTCCGGACTTAATCGCGAGTAATGAATTACAAGAGGCCTGTGGTGTTCATTTTAACGAACGTAGTCAGGTCATGCTATGTGGTAATCCCGATATGATACAAGCATCGCGTGAACAGTTAAAAGCGCTCGGTTTAGAGAAAAATACGCGCCGTAAACCCGGACAAGTAACCTCCGAGAATTATTGGTAATAGCTGCACCGACATGAAAGTCGGTACAAGCTGACATCGATGAACCTTGTTTAGGGCTATGCTCTCTCTATTTGCGAGAGAGAGTATGGCCACAGCAACTGTTTTCACCCGCGCCAGTATTGGTATTGAGGCTCCTGAAGTTCGCGTAGAAGTTGATCTCGCTCGTGGATTACCGTCATTCACGATTGTTGGAATGCCTGCGACATCGGTAAGAGAAGCGAGGGATCGTGTTAAATCAGCGATTCTCAATGTAGGTCTCGAATTCCCCGCGGCAACGCGTATTATCGTCAACTTAGCTCCCGCTGAAATTCCCAAGCAGGGGGCTCGTTTCGACTTGGCGATAGCCGTAGGTATTCTTGCCGCCTCCGATCAGATTGATACGGATCAACTGGCTAAATTCGAATTTTATGGAGAGCTCGCTTTAGCAGGAAACACGCAAGCAGTGTCTGGCCTTATACCGGCATTAATAGCGGCTAAGCGTGCAGATCGCACTGTTTTCGTTCCCTCTACTAATGTCGCCGAAGCGGGATATGCGGCGCAGCAAAATCACTTTTTAGTGCCCGATTTAGCTGCGCTGTTCGAACATTTGCAGGGACACAATCAACTCAACGCCGCAGAAAGTGATAAACCGTATTTATCGCAAGAAAACGATGTTGGCGATCTCGCGGATATTATCGGACAAACACAAGCGAAACGTGCTTTACTTATTGCTGCAGCAGGTCGCCATCACTTGCTCTTTGTCGGGCCGCCTGGGACTGGTAAAACAATGCTCGCGCAACGTTTTCTAACTATCCTACCCACCCCGACTCACAGTGAAGGTATGCAGATCGCATGTATTAAGTCATTGGTTGAGACACATCTTGCGCCGCAACAACTGACTCAACGCAATTTGCGTATGCCTCATCATACATGCTCGGCAGCGGCATTGGTCGGTGGTGGCTCACCCCCTAAACCCGGTGAAGTCAGTCTCGCTCATCAGGGCGTGTTGTTCCTTGATGAACTGGCTGAGTTCTCTCGCTATGTGCTTGATTCATT
>NZ_LSBQ01000019.1:0-54147 GCF_001577655.1 Idiomarina sp. T82-3
GGCACAGTGAACTCCCTCCGTTCTGCTGTGCCGAACCTTATCAGATCAACCGGCCAAGATAATTGCCGCTAGACCGGCCACCGTAATTGTCGCTCAATATTACAGCCATTTTGACGATACCGCGGCGCATAAAACCTTGCCGTTCGGCACCTTGGTGCGTGTGACCAATCTCGCCAGTGGTGAGTCAGTGGTGGTGAAGATCAATGACCGGGGCCCCTTTATCAAAGGACGTATTATTGATCTTTCACGTTCCGCTTTTGGCGAAATCGCTGACCTCGATGTCGGTATCATTGATGTAAAAATGCAAGTGATTACTGACTAACTAAAGCACATGCCAGGGCTCTGCGCGCAAAACGTCGCGGAGCTCTTCCTCGTAGCTCGGTTTAAGATGTGTTATCCAGATGCTATGTGGCGGCTTTTCGAGTTGCTCTAATAGGCGGCTAACTAATGACGGCGTCATGTGCTGGGTTTTGATCGCTACTTCTTCGAGCCTGTCAGGGAACGAACATTCCACCATCAGTGTGCTAATGGGGGGTAATTCGTTGAGCTTTGAGACAAGGGCGTCGGTCACGATGCAATCGGCACAAAACACAAAATGTGAGTGTTCACTGACTTTGGGTTGTTGCACTGCGTAACCAATGGTGGGTATGGCGTGTGGCACTTCGAACGCGGTGAGCGTCATGCCTTGATGCTCAATGACTTGGCCTGGATTAATCTCAACTAACTCGAGCATGGGCGTTCCGTTATCTTGCACCTGAGTAAAGTCGGGCCAAATATCATTATTAAAAATATGCTGTTTAAGGCGCTCTAAGCTGTGGGCGAGGCCATACACTTTGAGCGGTAAACGACTTTGGTCAAACAGGTTACTGACGAAGGTGGGTAGCGCCGCTATATGATCCATGTGGGCATGGGTCAAAAAGATATGGCGAATGGCTTTCATCTCGCTGAGTTGTAACGACGATAAGCCAGTTCCGGCATCGATGAGCGTTTCACCGTTTAATTGGATGCAGGTTGAGCCTTTTTGCGGGTTACCGCTGAGCCCACCGCTACTGCCTAGCACTCGAAACATTGCACACCTGTTATAAAAAGAGGACACTTATCGTTACAACTATAGTATCGATTTAATTGTCAGTTCGAAATAGGATTCGTTAGGATTATTCCAGACAACTCGAAGGAGAATGACATGATAAAAACAACAACCGCAACTATCCAAGGTCATGAAGTAGAACAGTATCTCGATATTGTGGTAGGTGAGGCGATCTTAGGTGCCAATGTATTCAAAGATATTTTTGGTGCGGTACGCGATATCGTCGGCGGCCGCGCTGGCGCTTATGAACGTGAGATGACTCGGGCGCGCGAAATTGCGTTTGCAGAGGTTGAAGAAAAAGCCAAGTTATTAGGCGCTGATGCGGTGATTGGCATTGATATCGACTATGAAGTGGTTGGTCAAAAAGGTGCTATGATGATGGTCAGCGTCAGCGGTACCGCCGTTAAACTTAAAAAATAAGGAGCAACAGTGCAGACATCAACACCCGATCACACGTCCGCAAAACAAGCGATGACGCCACAACTGGTGGTGGTATCGATTTTTTGGCTGGGTTTACTGTTGGTGGCAAGCTGGGTTAAGCCCGATTACAGCCACATGAGCCAGTACATCAGCGAAATTAATGCTACCGGCACAACGGCAGCTGGCGTGCTGGGCTGGGTCGGCTTTGTACCCTTTGCGATTGTGGTGTTAAGTTTCTTGGTGTCTGCGCGTAGCCGAGTACGTGTTGAGGGTATCAGTGCACTCGGCTACGCATTACTGTTCTTTTACCCCTTTGCTTATTTGGGCGCAGCGCTTGCGCCTTGCGATGCCGGTTGTCCGATTGACGGTTCGGCATCGCAAACGATTCACAATTGGATCGGTATTCTAAGTTACTTGGGCTTTGCCGCCGGTACGTTGTTGCTCGCCTTTACCCCTCGCGCGCATTGGGCGTTGCGAATTGTTTTTGTGTTATTGGCGATCATTATCGGGTTAGGCTTTTTCATCATGCCAACCGAAAACCTCGAACCCGTTCGAGGCGCAATTCAACGGTACCTCGAAATTGCCCAGTTAGCTGTATTCTGGCTACTACTTGGAATCACCCGTAAACACTCCTCAAACGAATAGAGGGCAGTATGACACGCAAACAAATACGTTTATCGGTCGAAGGAATGAACTGCGGCTCCTGTGCGAGTCGCGTTGATAAGGCGTTAAATGGTGTCAAAGGCATTGAGGATGTCAGTGTTAACTTAGCCTCTGATGCCGCGGAAATGACGCTAGTCACAGCGTCGCAAGAGGATGCGATTCAGGCGATAAGGGACGCAGGCTATGACGCTCATGCGATTGTCGATCGTGAGGCGGAAATGGCGCGACAAGAGCAGCAAAAGGCGAACGAATTTAAACAACTAAAACGCGATCTGATCATTGCTGTGCTGTTTACCTTGCCCGTTTTTGTTATTGCGATGGGTAGCCATTTGATCCCAGCATTTGGTGAGTGGGTTGATTCCAGCTTAGGCCAAACCACCAATTTTTGGATACAAATGTTGCTGACAACGGTGGTGTTGGCATGGCCCGGTCGTCGCTTTTATCAAATAGGTATTCCAGCGCTATTGCGTCGAGCCCCTGATATGAATTCACTTGTCGTGCTGGGTGCGACGGCTGCCTGGGGTTACTCCGTCGTTGCCACGCTAATGCCGCAGTGGCTTCCTGCGCATGCGGTGAATGTCTATTTTGAAGCCTCCGCAGTGATAGTGACGTTGATTTTGGCTGGGCGCTTTTTAGAAGCGCGAGCGAAAAGTCACACGTCCGATGCGATTAAACGCTTATTGAACTTACAAAGCAAAACGGCGCGTCGTGTTCGTGACGACGACAGTAGCGAGACTGTTGATATTAAGTCGCTGAGTAAAGGCGATATTATCGAAGTACGTCCGGGCGAGCAGGTGCCTGTCGATGGCACCATCGTGAGTGGCGACAGTTATGTGAATGAGTCGATGATTACCGGCGAGGCCGAGCCGGTGGCAAAAGAAACGGGCGATAAGGTGGTTGGCGGAACCATTAATCAGCAGGGAAGTTTTCGCTTTAAGGCGACTGCGATAGGTGAAACCACGGTGCTGGCGCAAATTATCCGCATGGTTGAACAAGCACAAGGCGCGAAGCTACCTATTCAAGATACCGTTAACCGCATCACGCTGTGGTTTGTCCCAGCGGTTATGGCGGCGGCGGCATTAACCTTTTTGGTGTGGTTCTTTGCTAAAGACGTCAATGCGCTCACGTTTGCCTTAATTAACGCGGTCGCGGTACTCATCATTGCCTGCCCTTGTGCCATGGGACTTGCCACACCGACTTCGATCATGGTTGGCACAGGGCGAGGAGCCGATGAGGGCGTATTGTTTCGACAAGGCAGTGCGTTACAGCAAATTGAGAACGCGCGTATTGTAGTATTCGATAAGACTGGAACGCTGACCGCGGGTCACCCCGAGGTGGTGAGCTGGGAGGCAGTACAAGCCGATAGTGATGCGTTAATGCTAGCGGCGAGTCTAGAGCAACGCTCAGAGCACCCAACGGCTCAGGCGTTAGTTAATTACGCTGAAGCACAAAGCAAGCAGTTGACCCAACCGGAGAGTTTTAATGCTCTAGCGGGGCTTGGCGTTGAGGGTAAGGTTGATGGTCGTACGTTATTGGTCGGCTCACGTACCTTAATGGATGAGCAATCGGTTGCACTCGACAGTACCCAGCAACAAACTCAAACCATTGAACGCAATGGGCAAACGCCCCTATATGTAGCTATTGATGGTCAGTTAGCCGCGGTGTTCTCGGTCGCTGATCCTATTCGACCTTCGGCCAAGGCTTTGATTGAGCATTTAGCGGAACAGAACATACGCACCGCGATGGTTACGGGCGATGCCGAGGCGACTGCACAAAAAGTGGCAAAAGAACTCGGTATCAGTGACGTGGTGGCGGGAGTTAAGCCCGATGGCAAAGTGGCTGCGGTAGAAAAGCTGCAAGCTCAGTATGGTAAGTTAATTTTCGTTGGCGACGGTATTAATGATGCGCCCGCACTGGCGGCCGCCGACATTGGTATTGCCGTTGGAACAGGTACAGACGTGGCGATCGAAAGTGCCGATGTAGTGATGATGTCTGATGATTTGAACGGAGTGCGTAATGCATTCAGTCTATCGCGTCAGACCATGCGCAATATCCGCCAAAATTTATTTTGGGCGTTCGCCTACAATACGGCGTTGATTCCCGTGGCTGCGGGCTTATTGTATCCGTTTTGGGGCATTACTCTGTCACCGATGCTAGCCGCAGGCGCTATGGCGCTCTCAAGTGTCTTTGTTATTTCTAATGCGTTACGTCTTAAACGTATTACTTTGTAAGGAGCCTCAGTGAAGTTAGGCGTTTTTGATAGCGGGGTGGGCGGTTTGACTGTTGCCCGCTCATTGCAACGGAGCCGTTATTTTTCCGAATTACTCTATTTTGGAGACACGGCGCGCGTACCCTACGGTAGTAAGGATAGTAATACCGTGACTCGCTACGCACTCGAAGCGGTCGAGTTTTTTAACGGTACCGATGTTGATGCGTTAATTGTTGCCTGCAATACGGTCAGTGTAGTGGCGCTGGAAACCATGCAGAGGTTTTCTAATAAACCGGTGTATGGGGTGTTAGAACCCGGCGTGATGGCGCTTGAACAAGCAACTGAAGTAAACCATGACAGCCAGGTACTTGTGATTGCAACACGCTCGACGATTCAATCCGGCGAATACCAACGGCGTATAAAGCAGCTTGGTTTTGAGCATGCTACGGCGATGGCGACGCCGTTGTTTGTGCCGATTGTCGAGGAGGAACTTTACGAGGGCGCGATTTTACATGCCACCTTTGACCATTACTTTAGCGCGCTAGAGCGCCCAGACGTTGTGCTGTTAGGATGTACTCACTTTCCACTGATTAGCGATGCGATTAGTGAATATTTCAGTGGCGCAAAAACGATCCATTCGGGCGAAGCAATGGTACAGTGGTTAAGTCAGCATTTAGATCTAAAACGTCAGTTTGACGAAACACCGATAACCATCCACGCTTCAGAAAATGTCGAAGCGGTGCGTCGGGTGGCAAAACGGTGGCAACTTAACTTGTAAGGAAGAGCCATGTTTGAAGCATACAATGGAACCTTTATTGCCCTTGCAGTGATATTGGCAACGGTCCTACTACAATGGTTGATTGCCAGTGGTAGGAAAGCAAAAGAAGACGGTGCAATTCCAGGCAAGCCGCCTCAGCAACAAGGCCATGAAAGTTTTACCTTTAGAGCGTGGCGCACGCACCAAAACAGTATCGAAAACTTAAGTGTCATGTTAGGCACGGTATTTTTAGCCGTACTAAGTGGCGCCAACCCGTTTTGGACCGCTTTACTGACGGGCTTTTTTGCGGTCGCGCGTATTCTTCACATGATTCTTTATTATGTGATAGCGACAAACAAAAATCCGAGTCCGCGTAGCTACTTTTTTATGTTGGGTTGGTTAGCTAACGTGGCTCTATTAGTGTTTACGCTTGTTCACTTAGTAACGAAGTAAGGCTAAAGCGGTTTCTTATCTGGGCTCACGAACGTACGTCTGGCTGTTGGTGAGTCCAGTGTCTCTGGCTTATAGTGCTGTGCGAGTACGGCTTTTAAGTCGTTGACTAAGTCAGCGTTCTGTTGTTTAAACTCTGTGAAGTCAGAGCAGGGTTGCTCGCTTAAACGTTGGCTCATAATACGTAGTGTCGCGACCGTTAAGGTATGATGATAGCGTTCGTTCAATGACATGATATGTTGGTTGGCACGCAACGTGGCGACCACTTCGGCAAGCGCGATCGGCCAAGGTGCACGTTTTAAATGTATCCATGCCAAACGCAAATGCCAACTGTGATCGGTACTATCTCGAGAAAACTCGCCTTGTTTAATTGCGTTAAGAAACGCCTCGTCTGATAGCCTACAGTTATCCATAACTCTTAAGTTCTAAAAAATTTAATCTATTGTGCACCAGATACTGGTTTCTTGTCGAATAAGTTCATCTATTTTTATAGGAGATTAACCGCATCTGGTCAGTCCTGTTTTTTGAGTGTGTGTTTCGTTCAACCTAACCGCTGGATTTTCTGCTATTATCTCGGCAGTCAATTTATCTTGGTTTAGGAGTCCGAGCGCATGTCTGACGAACAAAAACGTCCTTTGTATATTCCCTATGCTGGACCATCGTTGTTAGAAACACCGTTGCTGAATAAAGGCAGCGCGTTTAGTAAAGAAGAGCGAGCGGCATTTAACTTAACGGGCTTGTTACCGCCCCGTTATGAATCCATTGAAGAACAGGCCGAACGTGCCTATATGCAGTATAAAAGCTTTGAGACTCCACTCAATAAGCATATCTATTTGCGCGCCATTCAAGATAACAACGAAACCTTGTTTTATCGCTTGCTGACCGATCATTTAGAAGAAATGATGCCGATTATTTATACTCCTACAGTAGGCGATGCGTGCGAAAAATTCTCTGATATTTATCGCAGTTCACGTGGCTTATTTATCTCCTATTCCGAGCGCGATCAGCTCGATGACATTTTACGCAATGCCACCAAGCAAAAAGTTAAAGTTATCGTGGTCACCGACGGTGAACGTATTCTTGGTTTGGGTGACCAAGGCATTGGTGGAATGGGGATCCCTATTGGTAAGCTGTCGCTTTACACGGCCTGCGGCGGCATCAGTCCAGCCTATACGCTACCAGTGATGCTTGATGTCGGCACGAATAATGAAAAACTGCTGAATGACCCGATGTATATGGGCGCGCGTCACAAACGCATTAATCAAGAGCAGTATGATGAGTTCTTAGAGAAGTTCATCAAGGCAGTAACACGGCGTTGGCCGGGCGTCATGTTGCAGTTTGAGGACTTCGCCCAGCCTAATGCAATGCCGTTGCTTCGCCGCTATCGTGATGAAGTGTGTTGTTTCAACGATGATATTCAAGGCACTGCGTCTGTCACAGTCGGTACGTTGCTCGCTGCGTGTCGTCAGAAAGGCAAAAAGCTGAGTGAGCAGAAAGTCGTGTTTGTTGGCGCAGGGTCGGCCGGTTGTGGTATCGCTGAACAAGTGATGATTCAGATGGTTGCTGAAGGGCTGAGCGAAGAACAAGCTAAAAAGCAGATTTTCATGGTCGACCGCTATGGCTTAGTGGTCGATAGCATGAGTGACCTACGTGACTTCCAGCAGGCGTTAGCGCAACCGATTGATAGCCTAAAAGACTGGCAATACAGTGGCGACTATCCGTCGCTACTGGATGTGATTCATTGTGCTGAACCGGATGTATTGATTGGTGTTTCGGGTCAAGCGGGGTTATTCACTGAACAAGTAATTACCACGATGGCACGTTACGTTGATCAACCGATTATTTTCCCACTATCGAACCCGTCTAAACACGTTGAAGCGCATCCCCACGACGTAATTAAGTGGACGCAGGGCAAAGCGATTGTCGCAACCGGCAGCCCATTCGGCGAAGTTGAGTGGGAAGGCACCACGTATCCGATAGCGCAATGTAATAACAGCTATATCTTTCCGGGCATCGGTTTAGGTGTTATCGCGGTGAAGGCGACACGTGTTAGTGATGAGATGTTCCGAGTGGCCAGTAAGACGCTGGCGAAAGCCTCGCCGAGCGCCAACGGTAAGAATAAGAACTTATTACCCGGTTTTACCGAGCTGGCTCAATTGAGTAAAGACATTGCCTTTGCCGTTGCGAAAGTGGCACAAGAAGAGGGCGTTGCGCTCGAAATCGACGATGAGGTACTCAAGCAACGTATTGAGAAAAACTTCTGGTCACCTGAGTACCGTCATTACAAGCGCGTCAGCATTTAAGCTGACGCCTCGATGGCATGAACTAAATCGGCGAGTAGATCTTCTTTACGCTCAATGCCGACGGACAATCTTAGTAAGTCGTTGGGTACAGGCGTGCCCGCCCCTTCAATACTGGCACGATGCTCAATGAGGCTCTCAACACCACCGAGCGAAGTTGCGCGGTGCCATAGACGTGTTTTGGCTGCGGTGCCGACGGCTTGTTGCTCGCCTCCAACTAACCGAATTGACAGCATGCCGCCAAAGCCGCCTTCCATCTGTTTGCAGGCGATTTCATAACCTGCAAAGGAGGGGAGTCCTGGGTAGAGCACTTCACTGACCATGGGGTGTTGCTCCAGTTGTTGGGCGAGAAACATGGCCGAGTCACAGCTTTCGCGCACGCGCAAAAATAAAGTACGCATGCCGCGTAATAGCTGAGCTGCATCCATCGGGGACGGTACTGCGCCTCCTTGTGCGCGTATTGCCAAAATACGCTGCCAGAAATCATCGTTTTCTCGTGTGGCCAGTGCGCCGGCGATAACGTCAGAGTGGCCGTTCAAGTACTTAGTGGCAGAGTGCATAACAATATCGGCACCCAACTCGAGTGGACGTGTTAGTATCGGTGTGGCTACGGTTGAATCGACTGCAACGCACGCGCCTTGATATTTGGCAATATCGGCAATGGCGCGAATGTCGCTCACGGTCCACATCGGGTTGCCGGGCGTTTCGAGCCAAATCAATTTGGGCTGTAGCTGCGTGATTTTATTTTCCACCTGATCGAGTTGTGTCATATCGACAAAGTGAACGTGCAATCCGGCATCGGTCGCTAGACCTTTCAGCCAGTTGCGTAACGCCCAATACATGATGTCAGGTGCCAATACGACATCGCCGGGCTTGAGTGCTTGAAATACAGCGGTCGCGGCTGCCATGCCCGAGGCAAATAGTTTCGCGTCGGCGGCGTGTTCAAGTTGAGCGATTAACTTTTCTGGCGCATCGTAAGTTGGATTATCGGCGCGAGAATAGACTCTTCCGCTACGATATTGATTATCCTCATCTCTTTGATAGGTCGTTGATGTAAAAATACCCGGGATAATCGGCTTGAAAGGTTGTGTAGTGTTCTCTCCGCCTTGTGCGAGAGACGTCTGGAAACTGTCATTTATCTTTTTTGTCATAAAATCGTTTACTCAGTAATCTAATTTAGCTCTATTGCGTATGATCTGAGTGTATTTTGGTCTCAAAATGAGAGGTATTGCAATGCGTTTGTTAAAAGCTTTAATCGCGGGTTCAGTGTTGTTAGTCGCAAACTCTGCACTTGCTAACGAATGTGAACTTACAATCACTGGTTCAGATAACATGCGTTATGATAAAAGTGAACTTTCTGTACCTGCTAGCTGTTCTGAAGTAACCCTTACTTTGAAGCACTCAGGTAAGATGGGTAAGAAAGTAATGGGCCACAACTGGGTCTTGAGTCAATCAAGCGATATGCAGTCAGTGGTGCAACAAGGCATGTCGGCAGGCTTAGATAACAACTATGTGCCTGACTCGGATAAAGTGATTGCTGCAACTGATGTTATCGGTGGTGGTGAATCCACGAGTGTGACTTTTTCTACTGAAGGAATGAGTGCAGACGGTGACTATATGTTCTATTGCACATTCCCAGGTCACTCGGCGATCATGAAAGGTCAGTTCAAACTGACTCAATAAACTGAATCCAAGCGAGTTAAAAAAGCCCGCGGCTGCTTTGCACCCGCGGGTTTTTATAGGGAATTATGAAACGTTTTACATGGTGTTTGCAGGTTACTGCGTTAGTCTCATTATTGGTTGCATCGGCTGGAGCAACGGCTCAGAGCTATGGTGCGCGTGAAGCGCTTGTTAATGTTGCGCCGGTTCAATTTGAAAATGAAAAGAACCGTGTCGAAGCTGTAGGTACCGCCGAAGCACAGCGCGCTGTCACGTTGTTTTCACCGGTCAGTGAGCGGGTTACTCAGGTTAATTTTGAACCGGGTGACCGTGTGCAAGCAGGCGACTTACTCGTGCAACTGGACGACCGACGTGAGCAAGTCGCTTTGCGACAGGCGCAAATCAGTTTAAAAGATGCCGAGCGCACAGTAGAACGTTTGAAGCAAAGCTTCGAACAAGGTGCGGTGCCACAGTCCGAGCTTGATAATGCTATTTTGTTGCGTGATTTGGCGGAAGTGGAAGTCGATCGCGTAAAGACCGAGATAGCTGATCGAAAAATTATTGCACCCTTTGATGGCATTGTAGGCATTACTGATGTTGAAGAGGGTGATCGTATCAATGAGCAGACGCAAATCGCGACGATTGATGACCGCGATACGTTGCTCATCAATTTCCAAATTCCTGAAGCGGCAGTTTATTTGCTTAAGCCCGGTGTCACTCTAGAGGTGGAGCCATGGCGTTATTCAGGACAGCCTGTCAATGCTGAAATAGTAGAACTCGATTCCCGTATTAATCCTACGACGCGGATGTTTAGAGCGCGTGCGAAAGTTGATAACAAAAATGATGACTTCCTGCCGGGCACTAGTTTTCGCACAGCGATAGAACTCGCAGGCGAGGAGTTTGCGTCGATTCCCGAAGTCGCGCTGTCATGGGGTGCAGATAATCCTTATATATGGATTGCAGAAGATAGTAAGGCAAAACGCATTGAGGTTCAGATCGAACAACGTTTAGAAGGACGCGTTCTTGTTTCTGGGGATATCAACCGCGACGATACATTGATTGTTGAAGGTGTTCAGAGTCTTCGTAATGGTCAGCCTATTAAATATGAGATGAGTGAGTTGGATACGGGCACTGAAGAGGTGGTTGAGTAATGTCTGACAAACAACAGCTACCTGCACATGAGGGTAATGACTTACCGTCAGTCTCAATACGTCGGCCCGTCCTCATTGTTGTACTCAACATTTTAATTGCGCTTGCTGGCATCGCGGCACTTATGGGTGTCGAAGTACGTGAATTACCCGATGTAGACCAACCTGTAGTGACCGTTCGGGCTACGCTACCGGGAGGAGCGCCAGAAACCGTTGATGCTGAAGTAACGAGTATCTTAGAGGGAGCTGCAGCCCGTGTGTCTGGCGTGAAGTCGATTCGTTCGCAGTCAGAAGAAAACTCTGCTCGCACCGTGGTTGAGTTCCAGCCGAGTGTTGACCTTGATGTCGTGGCAGCCGAAGTTCGCGAAGCGGTTAACCAAGTTAGGCGCGAACTACCCGAAGACGTTGAGCAAGTAAACGTTGTAAAAGCAGACGATGATGCGCGCGCAGTCCTAGATATTGCCGTCTCCAGTGATAAGTTGAGTTTAGAAGAGTTAACACGCCGGTTAGAAACAGATTTCGCGCCCGAGTTTTTGTCTATCGAGGGCGTGGCGGATGTTCGGCTTAACGGTGCCCGTGAGCGCGTGCTACGCGTTGCGCTTGATCCGCTACGTTTGACGAGTTTCGGGCTATCGGTAACGGATGTCGCCGATGCATTGCGTCAGGCTCCTTTTGATGTGCCTGCAGGGAGCTTACGCTCAACGGATCAACGTATTATTATTCGTGCCGATGCTACTTCAATTAATGCCGAGCAAGTCGAAAATATTATAATTTCGGGCGATACGCGCATTGGCGATGTCGCTCAAGCTTATTTTAGTCCTGCAGATGCGAACAGTTTTGTACGCCTAAATGGCAAGCCAGTGGTCGGCGTGGGGGTTATTCGCCAAGCGGGTTCAAATACGATTGAAATCTCTGATCAAGCGCTGGCGATGCTCGAACGTTTACGTGATCGTTTCCCGGATATGGAAATGACCGTCACTAACGACGACGCTTTATTTATTCGCAAGTCGGTTGCTGAAGTGGTAACGACTTTGGCAATAACCATCGCGTTGGTTGTCGCAACGTTGTGGGTCTTTATTGGTTCGTTTCGTGCGACCATCGTGCCTGCGCTTTCGATACCTGTTGCCTTATTTGGCGCGATTGCGGCTATTTGGTTGATGGGTTTCTCGATAAATATACTGACCTTGCTTGCTCTCGTACTCGCCACTGGACTGATTGTTGATGATGCCATCGTGGTTGCTGAAAATATTCAGCGACGTCGTTCAATGGGCTTGGGAAGCAGAGCGGCAGCGGTATTGGCGACACGCGAAGTGTTTTTCGCTGTTGTTGCTACCACTGCTGTATTGGCAGCCGTTTTCGTACCTATCGCGTTTCTTCCTTCGACTGCGGGTCGATTATTCCGAGAGTTTGGTGGTGTCCTTGCGGCGGCTGTGATTATTTCGTCATTCGTGGCGTTATCTCTCGTTCCAGCATTTACCGCAAGACTCCCCAAAAATGCCGGTAAGAAGAATATTTTTGGTCCCATCGGCGATTGGTTTAAAACCGGCTACGAGCGCACGCTCAAGTGGGCGCTCAATACCTCTTGGCTGATCGTGGCATTCTCAATAGTTGCGGCAACTGGGGCGGTATTTGTTTACGATAATGTAGCGAGTGAACTGTTACCGAATGAGGACCGAGGTGTCGTCCGTATTTTCGCACGAGGTCCCGACGGAGTTGGTCTTAATTTTATGGATCGCCAAGCACGCGCGCTAGAGGAAGTACTGATTCCTTATCAACAAAACGGCGCGTTTGAGACATTGTATACAGTGGTGGGTCAATGGGACCCGAATATTGTGTTTATTACCGCCAACATGTATCCGTGGGAAGAACGTGATATTACTCAGCAGGAAGTGATCAACGAAATACGTGGACCGCTTGGACAAAATCCTGGCGCGCCCGGTCGTGCGTTTGGTAGCAACTCACTAAACGTCCGCGGTGGCCAAGGGGGCGGTGCAGTGCAGATGGCGATTACTGGTGAAAGTTATGGTGATATTTTCCAAGCTGCACGTAAGTTCACCGCGGCGATTCAAGAACGTTCTGAGACGTACACCAACCCAAATATTTCGTATCAGCCAACGCAACCACAGTTGCGCTTTAAAATCGATCGTCGTCGAGCCGCTGAGCTCGGCGTATCATTAAATGATGTTTCGTCGACGTTACGTGCGGCTATCAACGGCGATGATGTGGCGGATTTGAACGTCGGTGACCAACAGATCCCGGTGATTTTACAGACCCGTTTAAGCTCGATTAAGTCGCCACAAGATATGCAGAACCTTTACGTGTCATCGACGTCCGGTGAGTTAGTGCCTATCTCGAGTGTCGCAGAAATTGTCGAGGAGGGGGTCTCAGCAGAGCTCGAGCGACATGCTCAACGGCGCGCCATTGAGGTCGAAGTTGAAATTCCGCCAGAATATCCGTTATCTGAGGCGACTGACGAATTACGTGCCATCGCTCAGGATGTGTTGCCCGATAGTATGGGACTTATTTTCTTGGGCGAGGCACAAACATTCGAAGACACCAATCGCGAAGTGGCAATGACTTACATTTTGGCATTTTTGATTGTGTTATTAGTACTTGCTGCTCAGTTTGAGAGTGTAAATAGTGCCTTTGTAGTGATGCTGACGGTGCCCTTCGGTATTGCGGCGGCCATTTATGCGCTTGCGCTGACAGGCATTTCACTTAATATCTACTCGCAAATCGGCTTAGTGATGTTGATAGGTCTTCTGGCGAAAAACTCGGTATTGTTGGTCGAGTTCGCGGACCAATTACGTGACCGCGGACTGTCGGTGCGCGATGCGGTAGAGCAAGCGGCATCTATTCGCTTACGTCCTATCATGATGACCTTGGTCTCAACCATTTTAGGTGGATTGCCACTGATTCTATCAACCGGTGCGGGTGCAGAAGCGCGTAACTCAATTGGTTGGGTCGTTTTCGGCGGTTTAGGTTTGGCGACGGTGTTTACGCTATATCTGACGCCCGTTCTATACCTTTGGCTAGCGCGCTTTACTAAGCCGCGTGCAGACGAAGCTCAACGATTGCACGATGAGTTAGAAGCGGCTAATCAACAGGGTCATTAATTGACCAGTGGTCCTTGATGCGTTGCAGAGTGCCGTCGGCACGCAGTGCATCAAGGGCGTCATTAATTTGGTTGACCAATTCGGGGTTATTGTTCGAAACACCAAAAGCCACTTGCGTAGGTTGTGGAGACTGCCACAGCACTTTTAGCTTGATCCCGACCTTATCGGCAAGGTAAAGCGCAACGCGCTTGGGCATAATCACAGCTTTCACATGACCCTTGGCTAAGGCATTTATTGCCTCTTCTTTCGATTCCATCTGTTCAATGCGAAATTGACTTTTTACGCCCAGTTGACTGAGATATGCCTCCAAGGATGAGTGGCGGTCGCCGGTGATATGTTGACCGATTAAATCCTTAACACGCCTGATCTGTCTATTTTCAGCTAGGGTCAGTAGTGCCGGTTGACGGGTATAATACGCGTCGGTGAACAAAAAATAGGGTTTTCGTGCTGCACTCACTTCGGCACCCACTGCGATGGCTAAGGCATTGTGGCGTAGCAGACTCATCACATCATCCCAACTGTACGCATTAAATTGGTAACTGACTTTTAGTTGGTCAAAAACGGCTTTTGCCACATCAATATCAAAACCGCTCGCTACCCCTTTGCCATTAACAAACTGATAGGGTTCATAGCCCTTGGCCAACCCGACGGTTAACGCATCCTTTGTATCCGCCGCGGATAATGCAAAGGACGTTAAACCGATGAGTAAGAGCCAGTGAGGTTTTTTCATCCAACCGACTCTTCAGCTGCCAATTTACAACGGATATAGTCTGAGTGGTCTATATACAGCAAGTCGGCGAGTTTACGTAGCATGCTTTCCTCTAGCGGATCGAGCTCACCATCGGCATAAGCAACTTCCCATAGAGACTCAAGCAGTACAACCTTGTCTGCGTAAGCAAGTGCTTTCAGCGGAGCGGTTGACTCTTGTAGTGAAGCCGCGTCGCGGACATGTATTTTGGCGTGGTTGATGACTTCTTCCGCTGCTTCAGGCGCTTGGTCAAAATCACGCTTCAGTTCATGGATTAAGTAGTCGTGTTCACTCTGTTCAAACTTGCCATCAGCCAAGGCTATTTCCATCATTAAAATAACACTCAGCGTTTCGTTTGCATCTAAGCTGCCAAAATGCGGACGGGTGTCGCTGTCATCGGCAACGCGGGTACTTAACCAACTTTTTAATTTCTGTAGCATGATACTTCTTTCACTCTTATGTTCAGTCGATGATATTAGGTAAACGCACAGTAAAGGTGGTTCCCTTATTTAGTTGCGATTGCACATCAATGGTTCCATTTAACTTACGTTGCACTAGGTTATAGACAATCGACAAGCCTAAACCCGAACCGCCGTCATCCCGAGCCGTGGTATAAAAAGGCTCAAATATTTTATGCTGAATATCGGGCTCGATTCCTGCTCCATTATCGGTAATCCGCAGTACCGCATCGGTATTTTGTTTTTCTACGAAAATATCAATGTGGTGGTTTTCATCGGGGGTCTTAAACGCATGCTCAGCACAGTTACTGATCAAGTTAGTGATCACTTGAGCGAGTGCACCGCGGTATGTTTTTATGGTTAGTTCTTCCTGGCAGTGCGTTTGGATAGTGACTTTCTTCTTCTTCACCATGGGTCGCAAGCTGATCACGAGCGAGCTAATGTAGTCACCCAAAGAGCACTCAACCAGTTCGAAGCTCGACTGATCTACAGCGGTACGTTTAAAGTTTTGAATTAAGCTAGCCGCGCGTTCTAGGTTACTGTTCATTAATGTATATGCATCAAGCGTGTCGTTGATATACTGCGTGAGCACGTTGCGGGATATTTTGCCATCTTCAAAGCTTTGCTTAAGCTTTTTAAGGCGATGTTCGCAATGTGTTGTGGCAGTTACGGCAATGCCCAATGGCGTATTGACCTCGTGTGCAACCCCCGCGACAAGCTTACCTAAAGCCGCCATTTTTTCGGTTTCAATGAGACGATCTTGGGCTTGCTTAAAATTATTAAGCGCGTCCTCTAAGGACTGTGTACGTTCGGCAACACGCTGCTCGAGATCCTCGTTGTGTTTAATGAGCAGTTGTTCGTATTTTACACGCTCTGCCGCACTGACGGCGCGACCGTAGATATCAGCAAGAATGCCGACAAAAGCCACTTCGTCTTCGGTCCAGGAACGATTAGCGCGAGAGCTCTCGCAACATAAGACCCCGATCATTTTACCTCGATGCCTTAGCGGCACATCGAGCATCGCGACAATACCGAATTTATTCAGGTAATCAGTAAGTTCATTGGTGGCAGGGTGATCTGATGCACGGTTAGCGATGATAGTTCGCTCGCGTTTGAGCGCAGCAAAATAATTGGGGAAATTATTCGCGCAAATAGTCGAAGGTGATTGTTCGCCATCATTTGCATCCAATAAGTAAGTACTGGTAATGCAGGCGCTTTCATCATCGTATAACCAGATGCCAACACGATTAATAGCTAAACCTTGAATCACTGACTTAATAATCAGTTGGGTTGCTTGTTCGAGTTTTCCTTCGTCGATAATGGGCGACTTAGAAACCTGCAAGAGTATATTCTCAAGTGTTTCAACCATGACTTTATTTACCGATTGCTTATAATCCCACTATACAATAGTGGGAATTATTGTCGAACCCTTCATCAAAAGGCTTCGTTTGCTGCTGTATCGGCGACCAGTTGGCGGAACCAGCGATGCCCAGCATCATGCTGGAGTAAAGGACTCCAAATCATGGTCAAGGTCAGCCCAGGAATGCGAAACGGTGGTTCTTTCGTGACCAAGTGATCGTCATCTTTGTATAAAGCGGCTGCTCGGGTCGGCAGCGTGGCAATCAGTCCTTGTCGAGCCAGGTACATAGCGACGTGGTAGTTGCGGGTAAATACTTTAATTTGTCGACGTTTACCCAGCTCTGCTAAAGCTTCGTCAACCCAACCCAGCTTCTGTACGTCTTGAGGGTCCATACCGACGCCCACGCCAAAGCCTGTTTTTGATACCCATACGTGCTGGGCTTTTAAATACTCGTCTAACGTGTAGCTATTTAGTAGCGGATGCTCACGGTGGATGAGACAAGAGAACTCATCCTGCCACAGTACTTTTTGATGAAACGACTGCGGTAGTTTTTCAAAGCGATTAATGGCTAAGTCGACTTTACCATTTTCAACGTCGTGAAAACTGATATCGCTGGGTGTCATGATATCTAAGGATACATGAGGTGCCTGCTCTTCAAGCTGACTTAGTAATCGCGGCATCAGTGTTGACGCCGCGTAGTCCGATGCCATGATGCGAAAAACGCGCTTGCTAGTTGGCGCATCAAATTCGCGTACGGGCTGGATCATTTCTTCCACAGAGTAAAGCACTGTACGCAAGGACTCCTGCATGTCTAAAGCCCTTTGAGTGGGTGTCATGCCATCGGATGTTCGAACTAAAATCGGATCGTTGAGGAGGTTGCGTAGACGTTTTAGCCCATTACTCATGGCGGGTTGAGTAATATTTAATTGTGCTGCTGCGCGGGTGACGTTGCGTTCTCGCAACAGCACGTCTAGATAAACTAAGAGGTTAAGGTCGATGTCCTTGATGGTGTTCATAAAACGCAATAATCCCGATACAAAGCATGTATCGGGATTATAAATGTTATGAATGTGTAACGCTAGTGGTATACGTTACGGGTTGCGATAGCGGGCGATATTTGCGCAGCACGCAAGGCAGGTCCCCATACTGCGAACAAGCCTATTGCCCACATGGCTATCATGGCGATAGGTAAGTAGATATAGCTCAGTCTTGGTAAGTTAAAACTCGAAACAAGCCACATGTTGAGCGCAATACTGCCAGCGATGCCCAGTAGCACGCCAACACTGGTAATCATCACGTTCTCGGTGAGGAAATAACTCATGATGTCAGCTTTTTGTGCGCCAAGTGCCCGACGTGTACCAATTTGGCGGCGGCGACGGTTAATGGAAAAGCTGACTAAGCCGACAATACCCAAAGCTGTGATGATGCAGAGCACTACAATGATGGTCCACAGAATGGCTTGTAACGCAGAGTCACCGCGATAGCTATCCATACGCACCTGTGTCATGGTTTCAGTTTCTCTGACCATACGCCCCACTTCGCGCTGTTTCATAAACTGTTCAACTTGCTCGATGGCTTGTTCACGTTGTCCTGGCTTAGCTCGCACTAGATAACGCGAGTACGGCGAGTCGAATTTGTTCGGTACAAGCATCGAGTGATTGACCGTTGTCCAGCCCGTCCATGGAGCCTGTAAATGATCCATAATACCGATAATGGTCAACGGCTCATTACTTTGAATGTAAACGGTTTGGCCAACGATTTCTGTTGGGCTCAAGTCAGGAAATAAACTCTTTGCTAACGCTTCGGTCAGTATTACTGACTGCGGCCAATCCCGAGTGTTGCGGTCGCGATAACTGATTTCGGTGGCTTTAAAGTTCTCGCCAGCAATCAACTCAACATCGAGCGTATTCAGTCCATGCTCATCGGTCATGTAGAGTGCCGTTGGCACCGAGTTTTCGCCTTCACCGGCTTTGGTTTGTAAGCCCATCGACCAGCCACCGTTGCTCATCGGGATCGCATTAATCTGTACCGCATCATCCACACTCGGGAGTTGGCGGATGCCGTCCAAGTCGGTATCGATCACGTACGGCGCATCAAAATCATTGGCATAACCGACACTGGTCACGTAAAACTGATTGGCTTCATCAAGGCCTGATGAACGACCCATGAGATCGCCGCGGGCATTAATAAGGTGTATCGCATTGACGATAATAACCATGGTCACAGCCACTTGTAGCGCGATGAGCAGGGCACCGACTTTATTGCGCATCAGAGCTCTGAAAATGGGTCCTATCTGACTCATAATTATCTCCTTAATTACTCTGATTTAAGTTGTGAAGCAGGCGGAATACGACATGTGCGCCACGTTGGGTAGGCACCGGCCAATACACTGCTTATGATGGCGAGCAAAATACCGATACCCAGCAGCGGCAGGTTGAGTGAGGCAAGATCTTTAACCTGATCACCGTATAAGTATTCAATACCCAGCAGACCTAATGCGGCCAAAATAAGGCCACCGATACCGCCGGCAACGCCAATGAATACGGTTTCTACCAACTGTTGCTGATAGAGCTGCATGCGGGTTGCGCCTACCGCACGTCGCAGTGCGATTTCGCCGGTTTTAAAGCTAAACTTGGTCAGTAATAGCCCGATAGTATTCAGTAAGCATACGGCTAAGAACATAAGCGACAGATACATCATCACTTCAGCATCGTCATCAACCACATTCTCATGCTCCATCCAACCCATGACATCGGTAAGCCGATTGTTCAGAGGACGCGGGAAACGACCAAGTTTCTTTTGTTCTTCGACATACGCGTTGAGAAAACTCATGTACTCTTGTTTTTCTTGCGCGCTGTCGAGCTGTACCCAGAACTGAAAGTTCACGCATTCAGAGGTCAAAAATGATTTAAAGCCTTCTCCCTCGGGCATCTTCCAGCAGTTCGTATTGCCGCTGTTAGGAAGCTCCATCGTTTCTTTTAGCTTAAACGGTAAGTAAGCATCTTCCATTTCGTTAAACGCACCGGTCGTGACATCGTAAAAACGAGGTTTAAGTACCCATTCATCGAGCACGCCGACCACACGAAATTCTTTACCCTCTAACCTGACCGTGCGACCCACTGAATTTTCGCCAGCAAAGATCTCCTCATTGGCGCTTTTGCTCAGCACGATGCTTCTGTCGCCCGTCTCATCTGCGCTATCGCTCCAGCCTTGACCATATAAAAAGGGTGCATTGAACATGGTAAAAAAGTCGTTGTGGGTGAGGCGCAAGCGTGCCAAGAACGGTTCTTTACCTAAGCCTTGTGGTTCAATAACACCACCCGACTGCGCTAAAGCGGTTTGCAGTTGAGCAGGCGCTTGCGCTTTTAGTGCGGTCGCGTCGGTGTACGTTAACTGATCGGGTGGCTCATTGGGCTCGTCATAGGGTTCATTAGGTGACCAATTATCTAACTGTACATAAAACAAGCGGTCGCTTTTTTCAGGGATAGGATCCGCCGACATTAAGTAATTGATAGTAATCGTCGTCATGGCAGCGCCAATGCCCAAGGCAATAGCACCGCTCATGAGTAGTGATAATAGCGGATGACGTTTTAAGCTGAGCCAAGCAAGTCGAGTATAATATAACCACATAAGCGCCTCCTATGCGTTCACTGTGGCGAGTTCAGGCGCACCGCGCTTTTGCTCGGTGACTTGCCCATCTAACACTTGAATATGGCGATGGGCTCGTTCAGCCTGTGACAAGTCATGGGTCACCATGACAATCGTCGTCCCGGACTGATTAATTTCCTCGAGCAAACTCATCACACTGTCGGCCATTTTGCTGTCGAGGTTACCGGTGGGTTCATCGGCGAGTAGAAACAACGGGTTACCCGCTAACGCGCGAGCGATCGCAACGCGCTGTTGTTGTCCGCCAGAGAGTTGTGACGGCAGGTGACGCATACGGTTGGCGAGACCCACGACATCCAAGCTATGTTCGATACGCTCTTTTCGCTCAGCTTTACTCAGTTTGCGATAGCGCAGTGGCACGTCGACGTTATCAAATAAATTGAGATCTGGGATGAGATTGAAGCTTTGAAAGATAAAGCCAATTTTTTCATTCCGCAGTTGCGAGAGTTGCTTGTCGTTAAGGTTCTTCACTGAGCGCCCGTCAAGCGTGTACTCGCCGTCATCAAACGACTCGAGCAAACCCGCAATATTTAAAAAGGTGGTTTTGCCAGAGCCCGACGGACCGGTGACCGCAACGAAATCGCCCTCATTAACGGTAAGGCTAAACTGTTTAAGTGCGTGGGTTTCGACAGTCTCTGTACGAAATACTTTAGTGATGTTGTTCATTACAAGCATGGTGTATTCCTTATTGATTGATAACGACGCTTTCGGCACCGTTGAATGATTGAGTATCAGAAATGATGACGCGATCGCCGACCTTTAGACCCGAAATGATTTCCACTTTTGATAGGCTATTAGCGCCTGTTTGAATGGGGGTTTTTAGTGCGATACCGTCGTTGACCACGTAGGCAACACGACCACCTTGATTCTGCAGGAAAGGACCTCGTTGCAGAGTCATCACATCGTCTTTTTGGTCAAGAATAATGCGGCTCGTCAAACGCTGGTTTTGGCGCAGACCCGCGGGTGTATCTTCGCTAAAACGCAATGTGCCGATAACTTCGTTATTGCGAATTTCCGGCGAAACCGCGACGAGAGTGGCTTTATGGAGCTGGCCGTTGTAGTTGATTTCAGCCGCCATACCAATGGCGAGGTCATCGGCGTAGCTTTCTGGAATACCGAGCTCTACCTCAAACTCGGATAAGTCGACAACACCTAACACGGCTTGGTTTTTGGCGACTTGATTTTTTTGATCGACTTCTAAGTTACCCACAATACCGTTAACTGGCGAAGCGATAGTCAAACCATCGACCTGGCGTTGCAATTCGTTCACGAGTAGTTGTTGACGGTCCACTTTAAGTTGCAGTGACTGAATATCGAAAGCCAAGCTCTCACTGTTGAGTTTGGCATCCTGCACTGCGTGCTTGTATACGACTTGGGCGTTATCCAATTCGTCTTGCGCTTTTTCATAATCGATTTCGCTGATGGCTTGCTTTTCCCAAGCTCTGTCAGCACGGCGCTTTTCGCGATCCGCGGCCGTCAGGGTGACGTGTGCTAAATCAACCAATTTTTGATTTTCTAAAGCCGCTTTTTTGGAGTTGATGCGCTGGCGATCCAGTTCCATTTTTAAGCTAGCTAAACTCGCTTGTTCTTGCTCGAGTTTACTTTTTAGCTCGGGACTTTCGATGGTTGCCAGCGCTTGACCTTGCTCCACCGCGTCGCCTGCTCCAACGTGATAAGTAATCACCCCTTCGGCTGGCGCATATAAAGTGGGGCTTACAGCTGCCACCACTTTGCCCTGAATTGATACATCTCGCGTAAAGTTGCCTTGCTCTACGGTTGCATAGCGCAGCTCACTTGACTCTACAGCAGCCTCGGCTGAAGACCAGGTGGTGAGCATCGGAATACTCACAGCGATAAGGGCCGCAGCGGCAATACCGCCCATTCCCCATTTGAGCCAAGGTGTTTTTTTAGGTGCGCGAACAACGTCTTGTCCGCTGGTGTCTGATATCTTAGTCATAAGGTTCCCTCTGATTTAACTTGATTAATAAGTCGCTATAAGAGAGAAAAGGGTTGTATTTTGATGTGTGTAAGAATGTAAGCAGATATATCAACCGCGAGAAAAAGCTGAATGAGCACTGATTTAAACCGAGCCGATGAACTTGCGCGACTTATCTTAGCGGGCTTTCACAGCCACTTTAGTCGCTTTCAATTGCTTACGCAGGGCGCTGCTGAACGCTTTTTAGCGCAACGTTGGCAAGACGTTATTGGCGCGGCGGCAGAGCGAATAAGTTACTATGACAAACAAGTGGCGTTAACCAGCGATGAGTTGCTGCAGTATCAAGCGCAATTTGATGAGAGGTTATGGTTGAGCGTTCGGCAACGCTACCAGTCGCTGTTGCAGTTTCATCCGCAAGCGGATTTAGCCGAAACTTTTTATAATTCGGTGTTCTGTCGTGCGTTTGAGCGTCAGTATTTTCACAATGCTTTTATTTTTGTCGAGTCGACGTTAGAGGAACGTACCCCGGTTCCTATTGAGCACGTTTATCAGTCTTATTTCCCTGTCTATCAAGGCTTCACCCAAACATTAGAACAGCTATTTTTAGATTTAGGCTTAGGGGACACCTTCGAGAACCTTAAACACGATGTTGAACAACTGCGCGCCACGTTTTTGCAACGTGCCATAGAAGACGAAGTTGAGCCACACGAAGTACGTATCGACGTACTGAAAACGCCCTTTTATCGAAATAAAGCGGCCTACGTAGTTGGCCGCATAGTCACTCAGCAACACAGCTATCCGTTTATTGTACCCATCTTGATTAACCCGGAAGGACGGTTGTATGTGGATGCCTTTATTACTCAGTCGGACAGAATGGCGGCGATATTTGGTTTTGCGCGTTCGTATTTTATGGTGCAAACCGAGGCTCCATCGGCGTTAGTGCGCTTTCTGAAACAACTCATGCCGCGCAAGACTTTTTCCGAGCTCTATTCTTCAATTGGCTTTCATAAGCAGGCTAAGACCGAGTTTTATCGCGACTTTTTAAAGCAACTTGCCAACTCAAATGAGCAACTTAGCGCAGCACCTGGGGTAAAAGGAATGGTGATGACGGTATTTACACTGCCATCGTTCCCTTACGTGTTTAAAGTTATTAAGGACGAGCTAGGCGATACCAAAGGCTTCGGCCGGAATACGGTGGTCGAACGCTATCGCATGGTTAAACAACACGATCGTGTGGGACGTATGGCAGATACCCTCGAGTTCTCTGACGTGGCGATCCCTAAGCACCGTATTGCCGATGACTTAATGGATGAGCTGTTAGCGACCGTTGGCAGCAGTATTCGTTTCGAAGGCGATTTGCTAGTCATCAGCCAATGTTTCGTTGAGCGTCGTATGATCCCGCTCAACATGTATTTAGAGTATGCCAGTGAGGCTGAACAGGCAGCGGCTATCGATGACTATGGTCGTGCGATTAAAGATATGATTGCGGCGAATATATTCCCCGGCGACATGCTGTTGAAGAACTTCGGTGTGACACGCCACAAGCGCGTGGTTTTTTATGACTATGACGAGGTTCGTTACCTCACTGACATGAATTTTAAGTCACTGGCTAAAGCCGATCATGAGGTGTCTTTTGCGCCGGACGATGTGTTTCCCGAACAGTTGGCCATATTCGCGGTGCCACAACCACGCTACCGCGAACTCCTGTTAAGTGCTCACCCCGAGTTGGTTGATCCGATGTATTGGCGGCAGCGCCAGCAAGATATCAAGGAGGGGGTAATTAAAGATATCTTCCCGTACGCTGCCGATTTACGCTTTACGCGGTCGTTTTAAACTGGTCTTCTTCAGTTGAACCGGTTAATGCGGTGACAGATGAACTGCCGCCTTGAATCGCATTAGTCAGTAAATCAAAGTAGCCAGTACCGACTTCTTGCTGGTGAGCGACAAACGTATAACCTTTTTCTGCTGCATCAAATTCTTGTTGTTGCAGACGAACGTACGCTGACATATCGTTACGAGCGTAGTCGTGCGCAAGCTCAAACATGTGATACCACATGTTGTGAACACCCGCCAAGGTAATGAACTGGAACTTATAGCCCATGGCAGCCAGTTCGCGTTGGAACTTGGCGATAGTGGCATCGTCGAGATTGCGCTTCCAGTTAAACGAAGGTGAACAGTTGTAGGCTAAGAGTTTACCCGGATACTTAGCATGCACCGCCTCGGCAAATTGACGTGCCTCGTCGAGGTCAGGCTTGGCAGTTTCACACCAAATTAAATCCGCATAGGGCGCATAAGCAAGACCGCGCGAAATAGCTTGCTCAATACCTGGTTTAACACGGTAAAAGCCTTCAGCCGTGCGTTCACCGGTAACGAATGGTTTATCGTTATCGTCGAAGTCCGAGGTTAGCAGGTCGGCGGCATTGGCGTCGGTGCGTGCTACGATCAAGGTGGGTACGCCCTCAACATCGGCCGCAAAACGCGCTGCTATGAGTTTTTGTACCGCCTCTTGGGTAGGCACTAAAACCTTACCGCCCATATGGCCGCACTTTTTAACTGACGCTAACTGATCTTCAAAGTGCACGCCCGCAGCACCACATTGAATCATACGCTTCATTAATTCATAGGCGTTTAATACACCGCCAAAGCCTGCCTCGGCATCCGCGACGATAGGTGCAAAATAGTCAATGTATTGCTCATCATCTGGGCTGATACCTTTTGACCATTGAATTTGGTCAGCACGAGCAAACGAGTTGTTGATGCGCTCAACGACGGTTGGTACAGAATCGACGGGATAAAGCGACTGATCTGGATACATATTGCGTGACGAGTTATTGTCAGCCGCGACTTGCCAGCCCGAGAGGTAAATCGCCTGTAACCCCGCTTTGACTTGTTGAACCGCTTGTCCACCAGTCAAAGCGCCAAGTGCATTGACGTAATCTTTGCCAAATTTTTGCTGAGCTTCACCGTTAATCAAGCGCCATAGTTTGTCGGCACCGTGCTGCGCGTATGTATGTTGCACTTGCAATGAGCCTCTAAGTTTTACTACTTCTTCGGCGCTATAGGGGCGTTTAACCTGTGCCCAACGGGCATCGTTTTTCCAGCTTTGTTCAAGCGCTTTAGCTTGTTCTGCTTGTTGTGTTGATAAAGTCATGATGTTGTCCTGTTGTCTGGTTAATTAATCAAGTTGTTGGTAGCCGGGTAGTGTGAGGAACTCCACTAACTCATCGGCAGTTGTGATGTCTTCGAGTAACGCGACGGCTTTATCAAAAGGCTGCTGTTGCCACATTGATTCACCCACTTCTTGTTTCACTTTCGCTGCTTCTTCGGCGAGGAATTGTTTGAATAGAGCCTTAGTGACAGAAGTCCCGTTACTGAGGGATTTTTCGTGCTTTATCCACTGCCAAATTGATGCCCGCGAAATTTCTGCGGTAGCAGCGTCTTCCATCAATCCGTATATAGGCACGCAACCGCGACCATCGAGCCACGCGCTGATGTATTGCAATGCAACTCGGATATTGGTGCGCATGCCTGCCTCAGTACGCTCACCGTCACATGGGGTGAGTAATTGTGATGCAGTGATGGCATGATCTTGCTCACGCAAGACATTCAGTTGATTATCGCCGCTGAGCTGGTCAACAAATATCGTGCTAACGGTGTCGGCAAGCCCAGGATGAGCAATCCAAGTACCATCGTGGCCATTATCAAACTCGAGCTGCTTGTCCTTGGCGACTTTAGCGAGAATTTGTTCATTTTCGCTGGCATCTTTACTCGGAATAAACGCCGCCATACCGCCCATCGCGAGCGCACCCCGTTTGTGGCAGGTATGTACCAGTAGACGCGAATAAGCGTTAAGGAACGGTTGCGACATCGTGACTTGCTGGCGATCGGGGAGCACACGATCAGAGTGGTTTTTCAGGGTTTTTATATAACTAAAAATATAATCCCAACGACCGCAGTTGAGTGCGGCGATATGGTCACGAAGTGCATGCAAAATTTCATGCATCTGAAAAACGGCCGGTAGTGTTTCGATAAGTACAGTGGCGCGAATGGTACCCGGCTTGAGCTGAAAACGTTGTTCCGAGTAGTGAAACACGTCGCTCCACCACTGTGCTTCGCTGCTGTGTTCTAATTTGGGTAAATAGAAATAGACACCCGTACCTTCATCTAATCGGACGCGATAGTTGTGGTAAAAATACAATGCAAAATCGAGCAGAGCGCCCGGCACGGGCGTATCTTCAAAGCACAAATGCTTTTCTGGCAGATGTAATCCACGTACTCGCGCAATTAACAGCGCCGGGTTGGGATTCACGTTGTATGCTTTGCCGCTCTTTGGATCCTGATAACTCAGCGTGTTGCGGTTGGCGTCAATTAAATTAACTTGGCCGTCGAGCAATCCATCCCAAGTCGGTGATTGGGAGTCCTCGAAATCGGCCATATAGCAGTCAACATTGGCGTTGAGTGCATTAATAACCATTTTACGATCAACAGGACCGGTTATTTCTATGCGGCGACGAGTCAAATCTTTGGGTAATGGCCGAATATGCCAATCGTCTTCGCGAATGGTTTTAGTGTTTGGATCAAAGTCGGGTAATTCGCCCGCATCGATACGCTGTTGTCTTTTTGACCGAGCCTCTAATAATTCTGCATGACGTGGCATGAAGCGTTCGCACAAGTCGGCAAAATAGGACATAAATTGTGGCGTAAATAAGCGCGCTTGATGGGGCACTGATTTCGCATTAAAGGAAAGTCGAGATGTCATAACCTGAACCTGATGTTAGTGATTTGTTAACACAGATTCAGCTTAGAGTGGGGTGTGATATTCGTCTAATTTATACGGATGATGGCGGCTATTTTCTATACTTATTTTACTTATTGTCTCAAGGCGATTAAAAATTGTGCGGGGACATGCATCCCCGCACATTGAGTCTTATACTTTGAAACGCTCGACTAAGTTGTTTAGATCCACTGCTAAGCGTGATAACTCTTGGCTTGAAGCACTGGTTTGCTCAGCGCCTGAGGCTGTTGAGTTGGACAGGTCGCGGATACTAACTAGGTTTCTATCGACATCGCGTGCTACGTTGGCTTGTTCCTCCGCAGCGCTAGCGATTGACGTGTTATGCGTATTAATTTCGCTAACCGCTGTTGCAATCTGTTTTAATGCATCACCGGCTTCACGCGCAATATCCAAAGTTCGAGAGGCGCGCTCTAAACTCTGTTTCATGGTATTCACAGAACGGTCGCTAGAATCATTAATTGCGGCGACCATGTCTTCGATCTCAACCGTTGATTGCTGAGTTTTGTGAGCTAGTGAGCGTACTTCATCTGCAACCACTGCAAAGCCACGACCGGACTCGCCCGCACGCGCGGCTTCTATCGCTGCGTTGAGTGCCAGCAAGTTGGTTTGCTCAGCAATACCGCGGATAACTTCCAGCACCTTAGTAATGCCTTTAACCTTTTCGGCAAGCTCAGTGACATTATTCGATGAGTCGCCAATTTCTTGGGATAACTCTTCAATCGCTGTAACGGTCTTGATAACACGGTCGTTACCAAACTGAGCACGTTCGTCGGCAGCATCGGATGCTTCCGAGGCACTCTGTGCATCGTGCGCTACATTCTCAACGGCAGTGGTTAACTCGTTAACCGCAGTGGCTGCTTGTTCGAGCTCTTCTGTTTGTTGCTGAATGGTTCGGCTACTGTCATCGGTCACCGAGCTGAGCTCTTCCGAGGTTGAGGCCAACTGCTGAGATGACTGCGCAATTTGGCCCATTGAGTCACGTAGCTCACGCTGCGTCTCGATAAGTTGGCGAAGTAGTTGTGCCGGCTCATCAGAGCCCTGAACAGAGATATGCTGTGTTAGATCGCGTTGGGCGATAGTCTCGGCAAATTTAACCGCGCCGCGCAGCGGGGTGACAATACTGCGTGTGAGTAAGAAAGCGAATACAGTCACTAAAATAAGAGCAATGATAATAGCGGTGATGACGCCGACCTGGGCCATTGACGCAATACTCTTTGCGCGATCTGAAACGCTTCTTACCTGCGCCATTTCTTCTGCTAAAAGCTTGTCGAGTACTGTCGATATCTTGTTGGTTAGAGGTAGTATCGTTGTTTCTCGTAGTGAGGCGATGGGCTCCGCTAGTTTAGCATTAACCAACTTAAGAAATTGTTCGTCATCCGCCCAATACTCATCAAGTAAAGCGCTGAGACGTTTAAATTTGTCGCGCTCACTGCTATCGTTGATGAGCTTTTGATATTCACCTAAATTGCGCTTTAAGCTATCTTTTGCGTCGCTATATTTTGCGAGATAGGCTTGCAACCGGTCTGCGTCGTTCAAATAGGTTGCAACATTAGCTGCGTGAACACGCACGCGAAGGAACTCGCGATCGAGATCGTTTACATTATCAATAGCTGGCATTTGCTCATCTGTAATAAAATCAAGCTGTGTCACAACGCCATCAAGTCGCATCAATGCGAAAACGCCGAGCCCCAAAACGATTGCACCTAACAATCCGAAGGTAGCGGCTAATCTCGTTCCAATCGAGAAATTTCTAAACATACGTCCCTCTAATTTTTATCTATATAACCTAACTGTTTAAAACACCCTCTTATCGGCTTATGTCGTCAAAACATAAACCCTTTATCAGTCGACGAAACTGGGCTGCTGTGGTTTTTATGTCATCGAGCTCTAAATACTCATTGGGCTGATGTGCCTGTTTAATAGAGCCTGGACCCATGACCAGTGTTTGGCATCCGAGCTGCTGTAAGAACGGCGCTTCGGTACAGTAATTCACTGCCTGCGCTGATGAACCCGCGATACGTTCAGCCAATGCCACCAAGGCCCCATCCGGAGCCTGCTCAAAACCTGCGATAGGTTCATGCATTGCAATGAGTTCGACTGCGTTGGGGTATTTTAACATAACGGGTTTCAACAATTGATTCAGGTCACCGTACAAATCGGTGATACTCATCCCGGGTAACGGTCTAATATCCAACTGAAGCTCGCAACAGCCACAAATTCGGTTGGCGTTGTCGCCACCGTGTATCGAGCCAAAATTCATTGTTGGATAATGAATGTCAAACAGCTTGTTTGAATATTTATGCGAAATAATTTGTTTAAACGACAGTAGCTTTTCAATAACTTCATGCATCACTTCAATCGCATTCAAACCCAGGCTTGGATCAGAGCTGTGACCGGTTCGCCCGATGACCTTAATGGATTCGGTTATATGGCCTTTGTGGGCGCGTATTGGCTGCATTTCAGTCGGCTCACCAATAATACAAAAATCAGGTTTGAGATTGGTAAATTGGTCAACTTGGCGAGCACCTGCCATGGTGGTTTCTTCGTCCGCAGTCGCGAGTATCATGATCGGCTTAGTTTGATATTGCGCGGGTAGCTGCTTTAATTCTTCAATGATGAAAGCAAAGAAGCCTTTCATATCAATCGAGCCCAAGCCATACCAACGATTATCTTTCTCTGTCAGTTTAAACGGATCGAATTGCCACCGTTGCTGGTCATAGGGAACCGTGTCCGTATGTCCAGATAACAATAGGCCGCCACTGCCGTGGCCGCGTTTAGCCAGTAAATTAAATTTACTAGGATTACTTGTCAGAGGTTGAATTTCGACATCGAAATCCAATTGTTCCAACCAATCCGCCAGTAACTCGATAACTGCTTTATTGGAATGATCCCAGCTTGGGTCGAGGGAGCTGATCGATGGGCGAGCTATCAGCGCTTGATACATTTTAAAAAAGGATGGAATCGACATAGATAATTATCCATAAAAGTTGCATAAATATATTTATTCAGTTAGTCTGCATACAAATTCAGCCAGATGCAAATAAGTAAGCAGACTTTGAGATGGAAAGAAAGCAGTCAGCAAAAAAATATTCATTCCAGAATGTGGTGGTCATCGGTGCCAGTGGTTACGCGGGCGCCGAGTTGGTGTCGTTGCTAAATGATCACCCACTTGTCGGCGAGCTGACGCTATATGTATCTGAGCAGAGTCATGATCGTGATAAGTTTATTGCTCAGCTTTACCCACGTTTTAAGGGGCGTGTTGATCTACCTTTGCTCGGTTTGCCCGTAGGCACGGTTACGGATGCTTTGGCTAATGCCGATGCCGTGTTCTTATGTACCTCGCACGAAGTGAGCTGCCAATGGTATACCCAGCTGAGTCAGTTAACGGCAACCGTGTTTGACTTGTCAGGCGGCTTCCGGTTGCCCACTGCAGACTTATATCCGCACTTTTATGGCTTTGAACACCCAGCAACTGAGGCATTGGCCAAAGCAGTTTATGGATTAGCGGAATGGCTAGATGAAGGGTTTGATAATGCCCGCTGGATAGCTGTGCCGGGTTGCTATCCCACCGCTAGTCTGCTGGCGCTCAAACCGCTTGCAGTGTTTAACCACCAAATAAATCATACCGTCATTAACGCGGTGTCAGGCGTGACCGGCGCGGGTCGTTCCGTAAGCCTCAAAACCCAAGCCGCGGAGCTATCGCTACAAGGCTACAAGGCCGGTGTTCACCGTCATCAGCCAGAAATTGATTACTACAGTGGACTGAATACGCTGTTTTTGCCTCACTTAGGTGACTTTAAACGGGGCATACTTGCGACCATTACTATTCAATTCAGTGAAGCACCTTCTCAGGCGCAATTAAAAACAGTGTTCGGCGTGTATCAAGCCAGCGCCCTCGTTCACATAGCCGAGGGTGAATACCCGGCACTGAACGATGTGGTTAATAGCGGCCGGTGTCATATCGGCTGGCATTTGAATGGCAACGCGTTGGTGATCTTCAGTGCCATTGATAACTTACTCAAAGGCGCTGCTAGTCAGGCTCTGCAATGCTTCAACTTAAAGTTGGGTTTACCGAGTGAGGAGGGCGTACCGCTATGAATGTCATCAAACTCGGTGGGCGTGTACTTGATGATCCGCAAGGTTTAACGACGCTGTTTCAACATATTGCTCAGCAACAAAACTTAGAGCCCACGCTTATCGTTCATGGCGGTGGCCAGCAGGTTGACGACTTGTTTGCCAAGTTGAATCTGTCAGTTGTTAAGTATCACGGTTTACGTGTGAGTATGGCAGAGCAAATGCCGCTGATTGTGGGGGCACTCGCCGGCACCGTTAATAAGCAGCTACTGGGCATGGCAATTAAACAAACACTCAAGCCGGTCGGGCTAACGTTATTTGAAACGGGTTTGCGCGTCCAACAAGGGCAGCCCGAATTGGGTATGACGGGTCATTGTATTGAGCCCTTTGAAGTGAGTGAGTTATTACTGACGTTATTAGAGCAGAAGCACCTACCTATCGTGAGCTGTGTCGGATTTGATAGCCGAGGCCAGTGGCTTAATGTAAACGCTGATGAGGCGGCAGCGGGACTCGCTAAAGCGCTTTCCGCGACCCTTACCTTTGTCAGCGATGTACCTGCGGTGCTTGACGACCAACAACAACCTATCGCGCAACTCGATAGTGACAGTATCGAACAGCTTATCCAGTCGGGCACTCTCATGGGTGGCATGCGACTCAAAGTTGAGCAGGCGCTAAACGTTGCTCAATTCCTACAAAAACAAGTGCGAATCTGCGGGTGTTCGTGCGACACCCGTCATCACTCCGGCACATTGATTAATCCTTAGTTTTTTAATATTTGAGATTCGTATGAACACACATTTTTTAACGGGTAATGAGCTTACCCAAAGCCAACTAATACAGTTGATAGATACGGCTATTGAGCAAAAGTCACAGCCGCAAAAATTTACTCAGAGTCTAGCTGGAAAAAGCATCGTGACGTTGTTTGAGAAGCCTAGTTTGCGCACACGACTATCGCTTGATGTGGGTATCCAACGCTTAGGTGGCCATTGCGTTTACCTCGACGAGCAAAACGGCCAACTCGGGCAACGCGAAACCATCGCGGATTACGCAAAAAACCTGTCATGTTGGTGCGATGCTATTGTGGCACGCGTGAATCATCATGCAACCTTACAAGAGTTGGCTAAGCATGCCTCTGTGCCGGTGATTAATAGCCTTTGCGATCAGTTTCATCCCTGCCAAGCCTTAGCTGACAGTCTTACATTGGTCGAGCATTATGGTGATGTGAGTGGTAAAGCGTTGAGCTACTGGGGAGACGGTAACAACGTGGCGCGTTCGCTGGCACTTTATGGTTGTCTACTCGGCATGCATGTCACTTTAGTAACCCCTGCCGGTCATGGTCTCAGCGCGACGGATATTGATCAACTTAATCAAGCCGGGATCGGTTCCGTTAAGCAGGTTCATGATCCTGAGGCCTGTGTGCAGAGCGATGTTGTTTATACCGATACGTGGGTTTCGATGGGACAACAGCAAAGTCTTGATGAGGTTAAAGCCACCTTTATGCCTTATCAGGTGAACGCCGCCCTCATTAAACGGCTCGGAGCGAATGCCGTGATGCATTGCCAACCCGCCCATCGTGATTACGAAATCACTTCTGAAGTGATGGATAGCGACGATTCACTGTGTCTTAAGCAGGCAGAAAATCGGCTATTTGCACAAAATGCGCTGCTTCATCTTTTACTTAACCCTAAAAACACACTGACCCTGCAACACGCGAGCTAAGGAGCAAACAATGAACAAAGTAGTATTGGCTTATTCTGGTGGTTTAGATACATCTGTCATTGTGCCTTGGTTGCGTGAAAACTACGGCTGTGAGGTGGTGGCGTTTGTCGCAGACGTAGGGCAGGGGGCAGAAGAACTCGAAGGCGTGGAAGCAAAAGCAAAAGCCTCCGGCGCTAGCGAGTGTCATATTGTTGATCTTAAAGATGAGTTTGCAGCCGATTACATTTATCCAAGCCTGAAAACCGGTGCCGTCTACGAGCAGAGCTATTTACTTGGCACGGCGATGGCTCGTCCGGTAATCGCCAAAGCGCAAGTAGAATTGGCACGTAAAGTCAATGCGGATGCCTTAGCGCATGGTTGTACTGGCAAAGGTAATGACCAGATCCGCTTTGAGTCTTGCTACGCCGCGCTGGCGCCTGAACTGACGGTGATTGCGCCTTGGCGAGAGTGGGACTTAAGTAGTCGGGAGAGCTTACTTGCTTATCTTGCAGAGCGTAATATTCCCTGCTCTGCGTCACTCAAGAAAATCTATAGTCGCGATGCCAACGCGTGGCATATCTCACATGAGGGAGGTGAGCTTGAAGATCCTTGGTGTGAACCGAGTGATGAAGTCTGGACATTGACTTGCTCACCTGAACAAGCACCCGATGAACCTGAGTATATCAGTCTAGCGATTGAGCAAGGCGCTGTGGTGAGTGTTAATGGTGAAGCGTTGTCGCCTCTGAAATGCCTCGAACAACTGAACAAACTAGGTGCGAAACATGGTATTGGTCGCGTTGATATTGTCGAGAATCGTCTAGTGGGTATGAAAAGCCGTGGCTGTTATGAAACGCCGGGGGGGACCATCATGATGTACGCTTTACGTGGCATTGATGAGTTGGTGCTTGATAAAATGACGCGCTCATGGAAAACACAGTTAAGCGAGCAATTTGCGCAGTTGCTTTACGATGGGCGTTGGTTTACCCCTAACCAAGCATCGGTGTTAGCCGCCGCCGAAAGTCTGAACCAAGTGGCAACCGGTGAAGTCGTGATTAAGCTCTATAAAGGTAATGTTACTGTCACGCAAAAGTGTTCTCCTTATTCTCTTTACAGCGAGGCGTTTGCCACCTTCGGTGCCGATAATGTTTATGACCAAAAGCATGCCGCAGGCTTTATTCGCCTCTATTCACTGTCGAGCCGTATCCGCGCGTTAAAACAAACGGCAAAAGTGTAGGAGGCGAATATGACCAAGGGACTTTGGGGAGGCCGGTTTAGTGCGCCTCCCAGCCAAGCCTTTCAGCAGTTTAATGACTCGCTGCCATTTGACTGTGTACTACTTGAGTTTGATATTCGGGGCAGTATTGCTTGGGCGCAATCGCTGCAACAGGTGGGCGTTTTAACGACCGATGAGTACAGCCATATACAGCATGCATTGCATGACATTTTACAACACTGGAGTGGGTGCTTAGGTGATGTCGCGGTGGCGGGTGATGAGGACATTCACGCCTTTATTGAACGTCAGCTGATCGAACGCATTGGCGATCTGGGTAAAAAACTGCATACAGGTCGTAGCCGTAATGACCAAGTCGCCACCGATATTCGACTGTGGTGCCGAGCGCAGGTAGAGACCCAGTGGCAGCGACTCGAACAATTGATTGCAGCGCTGGCCAATTTGGCCGAGCGCGAGGCAACAACGGTGATTCCTGGATATACGCATTTGCAACGCGCACAACCGGTACTATTTTCGCATTGGTGCTTAGCCTATGTTGAGATGTTTAAGCGTGATCAGGCACGGTTAAAAGATGCGTTAGCGCGTATCAACGTGTGTCCACTCGGATCGGGCGCTCTAGCGGGTACGGCTTATCCGATCGATCGAACGGACTTAGCGCTTCGTTTGGGGTTTAGCGCGCCGGCGGCGAACAGTTTAGATGCCGTATCCGATCGCGATTTTATTGTCGAACTGCTATCGGTGGCTTCACTGTCGATGATTCACCTTTCACGCATGGCTGAAGATTTAATTTTTTATGCCAGTGGTGAAGCGGGGTTTGTTGAATTAGCCGATGATGTGAGTAGCGGCTCTTCACTGATGCCGCAGAAAAAGAACCCCGATGCGCTTGAGCTTATTCGCGGTAAGTCGGGACGTGTGGTAGGCGCGCAAGTGGGCCTGCTGATGACATTGAAAGCACTACCGTTGGCATACAACAAAGATATGCAAGAAGACAAAGAGGGCATATTTGCCAGCTACACTCAATGGGGCGCCTCTATCGATATTGCGCAGCAATGCGTAAACGGTCTCACTGTAAATCAGTCGCGGGCGCTGCAAGCAGCGAAGGGCGGCTATTCAAATGCGACTGAGCTTGCTGATTATTTGGTTAGCAAAGGCGTTCCATTTCGTACCGCGCATGAAGTGGTAGGGGAATGCGTGCAGTTAGCGCTTAAGCACCAGCAACCGCTCGAAGATTTGCCTCTCAGTACTTTGCAAGCAGTGCATTCGGTGATTATGCCTGACGTTTATGAATGGTTGAGCATTGAAGCGCTATTGGCAAAACGAAATGCACTCGGGGGCACCAGCATTGAACAGACACAAGCTGCGCTTAAGAAGCTTCAGCAAGGTCTGCGTATTAAGGTTCGTGATGCTACGCTGGATGATATTGATGCGATTGTCGGCTTGGTCGGTCATTGGGCGGGTGCCGGCGAAAACCTGCCACGAGCCAAAGATGATATTGTGCACTCAATCAATGAATTTGCCGTGTCTGAAGTCGATGGCAAAGTCACTGGGTGTGCTTCGCTCTATATCTATACCACGGGCTTAGCTGAGATACGTTCGTTGGGAGTCAATCCACAAAGCCAGGTGCGAGGTCAAGGTCGTATGTTGGTTGAGCATTTGTGTCAGAAAGCGCGTCAGATCCGATTAAAGCGCGTGATTGTGTTGACCCGTGTGCCTGACTTTTTTAAGCAGCAAGGCTTTACGCTGTGCGATAAAGCACAGTTACCAGAAAAGGTAATGAAAGACTGTGAGTTGTGCCCTAAGAAACACTGTTGCGATGAAATTGCGATGGAATATGGGCTGTAAAAGCAGCCCATTAACTTAACTTCGTACATTGCAGTTGAGTTACTCTAATATGAAGATTTGATGACAGTTTGCAATTGTCACAAATTTGTCACGCTAGCTCCCTACCATTCTCCTCGACTTTTAACCTATGGATAACATCCAAGTCGGGAGAACCCAATGAATCTGAATTCTTTGTTCAAAGCATCTGCGATCGCAGCAGCGTTAGCGCTTGCTGGTTGCGGTGGCGACATCAATATCAATTCGGGTGCTGAAGTACAGCAGCCAGATAATGGTGGTGACAATGGTGGTAACAACGGCGGCGATACGGGCGCTGACTTGCCAGGTACAGCGAGTGGTTCACTATCGTTAGCAGCGTCAGAAGCGCTCGGCGAAGAAGTACAAGTTCAAGTCATCTCAGGACGCATTACCGCTGACACAACTTTAGTGAACAGCAAAAGTGATGGCACAACAGTTATGTATGCTATCGACGGACCTACCTTTGTCGGTGGTGACAACGCGAATTCAGCAACATTGACCATTGAACCGGGTACTGTGGTATTTGGTCGTCAGGGTAATGATTACTTGGTTGTGAGCCGCGGCTCAAAAATCATGGCAGACGGCACCTCTGATGCGCCCATTATCTTTACATCATCACAAGATGTGGTGGGCGAAGAAACAGGCGCTGGCCAATGGGGCGGCTTGGTTATCTTAGGTAATGCATCAAGCAACAAATGCCCAGCAGATGGCTCTGACTGCGCATTGCAAGTTGAAGGTGCTGAAGAGGGCGCAGTGTTTGGCGGCTCTCAAGACGATGATAACTCAGGCACGTTACGCTACGTGGTTGTTAAACACGCAGGTTTCGAAATCGCGCCTGACAATGAATTGAACGGTATCACATTTGGTGGCGTAGGTTCTGGCACGACGGTTGACTACTTACAAGTGCACGGTAACGCGGACGACGGTATCGAAATGTTCGGTGGTACGGTCAACTTTAAGCACGTTGTATTAACCAGCATGCAAGATGACAGCATCGATTGGGACAACGGCTATCGTGGTAAAATGCAATACGTTTACGTTGAGCAAGATCCAAACGGTGGCGACGCTAACCGTGGTATCGAAGCAGACAATGATGGCAGTAACCCAGCGGCAACGCCAATGTCTAACCCGACTATCGCGAACTTAACCATTATCGGTAATAACTTCAAAGGTGAAGACTCTTCGGAAGGTATTTATTTACGCGAGGGTACCGGTGCACAGTTTTACAATGTTGTGGTGACAGGTCCTTCGGAAATGGGTGAGTGCTTTGAAGTTGAAGGTAGCCCACAATCTCAGACCAATCTAGGTGACGGCACTATCACCATGGAAAACTCTTTCATGGCTTGCAGCAATGGTGAGAACTTTAAGTACGGTTCAGGCGATGTAAATCTCGAAGATTGGTTCCTAAATCAGCAATCGAACAACCAAGTCAGCACTTCAATCATGCTAGGTGCTAACGGTCAGCCCATGGCAAACTCTCCGTTATTAGGTGCAGGTCAAGACGTTGCGAACACCGTTGATGGTAGCTTCTTTGAGTCAGTTGATTTTGTTGGTGCGGTTCCGGGTGACAGCGATTGGCGTCAAGGCTGGGCATTTGGTTTTGGCGGCGGTGAAGTCACTGCGGGCGGTTCAGAAGCGCCTGTAGCAGGTTGTCCAGCAGGCACCGAAGCGATTACCCCAGTAGATGGATCTACCACAACTTGTCAGCTAGCGGGCTCTTACACGGACGATTTAACACTGAGCGCGGACAATATTTATGCATTGAGCGGACCGGTTTTCATCGGTGGTGACAATGCGAACTCAATGACGTTGACTATTGAGCCGGGTACAACCGTTTATGGACGTACTGGTGGCGATTACTTAGTGATCAGCCGTGGTTCAGACATTATGGCGGAAGGTACGGTTGAACAGCCTATCACGTTTACTTCCGCAGCTTACGTTGAGACTGGCGAAGGTCAGCCGGGTCAGTGGGGCGGCTTAGTTATCTTGGGTAACGCACCGAGTAACAAATGCCCATCTGATGGTTCTGACTGTGCATTGCAAGTTGAAGGCGCGGCAGAAGGTGCTGTATTCGGTGGTACTGATGCGACCGATAGTTCAGGTACCTTGCAGTATGTACGTGTCATGAACGGTGGTTTTGAAATCGCACCGGATAACGAACTTAACGGTATTACGTTCGGCGGTGTTGGCTCAGGAACCAAGGTGGAATACCTCCAAGTTCATAACAACTCAGATGATGGCATCGAAATGTTCGGCGGTGCGGTTAACTTCAAGTATGTTGTTTTAACCAACATGCAAGATGACAGTATCGATTGGGACAATGGGTACCAAGGCAAGATGCAATATGTATTGGTCCGCCAAAACCCTGACAACTCAGATGCAAACCGTGGTATCGAAGCTGACAACGATGGTAGCAATCCGGCTGTAACCCCAATGTCGAACCCAACCATTGCGAACTTAACCATCATTGGAAACACGTTCCAAGGCGAGGACTCTTCAGAGGGTATCTACTTGCGCGAAGGTACTAAAGCAACGTTCTATAACACGATCGTTTCAGGTCCTGCGGGCATGGGCGAATGTTTAGAAGTTGAGAGTAGCCCGGTCAGCCAGCAGCACTTACAAGATGGTGGCATTGCAATGACTCACTCAGTCATGGCGTGTGACAACGGTGAAAACTTTAAATTTGGCGCAACTGACGTCAATTTGGAAACTTGGTTCACAGGTCAAGCAGGTAATAGCATTGCCGCAGCAGGCGATACTTTGAACGGTGTCTTCAGCATTACAGACGCAACTGCAGCAGACCTCAGCGGCGATACATTCTTCGACAACGCGACATTCGTTGGAGCAGTTGAAGAAGGTAACGATTGGACTGCAGGTTGGACTGTAGGATTAGAGTAACCCCTTAAGTAGCATAAAGTGCTCTTTAAAAGCCGTGAGGTGACCTTAGGGACACCTCCGGCTTCCATAGTAACAAGAGGTAGCTAATATCATGCGTGCCAACCGATTCCCTCTGGCAAATATTTCTCTCGCAGTGCTTGCCTGCTTGGCAACACCTGCGGCACTCGCTTGGCAAGACGCCGAGCAAACCGAAGCTGAAGCAGAGCAGCAGGCAAGCAACCCTGAGCAAGTCATCGAGGAAGTGGTTACCACAGGTACTCGTTTACAGGGCAGTGCCGCAGCGGTAGTTCAAGAGCGTAAAGAACAGGCGTTCGTGGCCGATATCATGGGTGCTGACCAGATTTCGCGTACCGGTGATACTGATGCCGCTGCTGCGCTTCGTCGTATTACAGGTCTTACACTGGTCGACGGTAAATTTATATATGTACGTGGCTTAGGTGAGCGTTACTCGAGTACGCAACTTAACGGCATGTCCGTACCGAGCCCTGATCCAACCCGAGCCGTTATTCCACTCGATTTATTCCCCTCGGATATTATCGAAAGTTTAGCTGTTCAAAAGTCGTATTCAGCATCAATGCCGGCTAACTTTGGTGGCGGTAATGTTGATATCCGCCTGAAGTCTGCCCCCACGCAAGAAGTTTTTAATGGCTCGATTAAAGTGGGCGGCAACTCAGAAAATTTCGATGACTCATATTGGTATGATGGCGGGAGTTCATGGAAGGGTAAAGATGACGGAACTCGTGCAGCACCACAAATGTTGCAAGCGTTGTGGGGACAACGCACATTCCTTGATGAAATTAGCATCGAAGATAATCGGGATGTGGCGTTGGCACTGAACCGAGATTATGACCCTCAAATGCAGTCTATTGACCCTGATTATGGTGTCAATGTGACCTACGGTAACCGTTATGATTTAACTGACAAGTGGGCGATTGGTTTTTTGACCACGGCTGCGTACCGCAATGAGTGGCAGGTTTCTGAGCAGTTTCTGGGTGAAAACTACCGCTTAAACCCTGATGACAGCTATACATTGGTTCGTGGTTGGGATGATGTGCAGTCAACCGAGCACCAAGTGACGTGGTCAGGTATGTTCACGCTGGGCATTAACTACGGCGCGAATCACAAAGTCGACTTCAGCCATGTCATTCTGAACGATACCGAGGATCGTTTACGCGAGAAATTGGGTAACAATAACAACATCAACTTCGGCTCTGACCAGCGTATTCGTGAGTTTGATGTGAATTACCAAGAGCGTCGGATGGTGGCTAACCAAATTAAAGGGATGCATACCTTTACCGACTGGAACTTCTTGGGTATTGATTGGAAGTATTCAAAGGCACGTTCAAGCCGTTATGCACCGGGTAACTTAGAGACTCGGTTTATTTTGACGGACCGTAACGAAGATGGAGTTTTTGACCGTCAAACTGAGAGTAACCTAACCAATGCGACGACGGCTGCACGTTACTCTTTTCAAGATCTCGATGATGAAGTTGAAAACTGGGGCGGCAATGTAACTCTACCAATCATGCTCGATGATTGGGATATCACCTTAAAGGCGGGCGCGGACTTTGTTCAGAAAACGCGTTTTGCCACCAACCGTCGTTTTGATATCAATACGCGTGCGTTCCCCGACTCGAGCGTTTTGCAAGGGCATCAGCTAGGCGAAATCCTTAATGATGACTTATTAGCGAATACTGAACTTAGTTTTACGCCGATATTGAACGATACTACGGTAGCGGGCGATGATTATATTTCTGCGCAAGCAATCGACGCATACTACGTTGAAGGCGACGTGTTCTTTAAAGAGAAGTGGCGTATTACGGCGGGTGTTCGTTGGGAAGACTTCCGCCAAGTTGTGGTACCACTGGTACCAACGACCGGTGAAATCGATTTACCAACCAACCCGACACCTAACGATCTAGCTGATTTAGCATTCCAAGAGGATGACTTCTATCCATCGTTGGCGTTGACTTACTTTTTAACTGACGAGCAGCAGTTACGTTTCAGCTACGGACAAACGGTAGTCCGTCCTGACTTGCGCGAAGTCTCTAGTTCAACGTACCTCGATCCGTTGACCTTGTTCCCAGTCGGCGGTACACCAGGCTTGCGGACAACGTCGATCAAGAACTATGACGCACGTTGGGAGTGGTATCAAGAAAATGGCGATACCTTGTCGTTGGGTATGTTCTATAAGGACATGACTGACCCGATTGAATCTGTTCAGTCGCCCGCGCAAGACGGTCCTCCATTAGTACGTATTGCTAACGCTGAGACCGGTGAAGTATACGGTGTCGAAATGGAGTGGTTAAAATCACTCAGCACGAACTTCTTTGTTTCGGGTAACGTTACGTTAAGTGACTCTGAAATCCAGTTGGATACTCAGAAGATTGTTGAACAAACCGGTGTATCGACGTCGATTACCAATACCGAACGTCGCTTAACGGGTCACTCAAAATGGGTGGTCAACAGTCAGCTTGGCTTTGATTCTGACAATGGTAAGCACTCTGCATCGTTGGTTTATAACGTGTTTGGTGAGCGTATTATCATTCCAGGTATCGAAGGTCGTGGCGATGCGTTTGAGCAACCTTTCCACAGTTTAGACGCGGTTTATAGTTACTATCCAGACTTCAATTCTCAGATCACGCTCAAGGTGCAAAATATCTTGAATCAAGATAAAGAGATTGAGTTTGACGATACCTTGCTTCGTTCAGAAACGCGTGGTGTTAGTTTCTCGCTAACGTATAAGCGTGAATTCTAAATACGCGGAGAGTTTTGATAAAAGCGATGCTAATTAGCATCGCTTTTTTTTGCTCGTTGAATAGAGACTTCGAGTGGTCTTAATGTATCGAGGTGCACATCCCGTTGTGGGAAGGCGATGACGATATCATTCTCGGCGAATAGTGAGTCGATCTTGTAGCGCAAGTCCGACTGCACCCGACGTAAATCCATCGGCGCACTAACCGAAGTCCAGAACAGCAAATTGAAGGTAAGGCTGTTATCACCAAAGTCTTCAAATAACACTTCGATGGGGTACTCGGTGTTAATCTTTTTATGCTCTTTCGCCGCCTCCAGCATTAAGTCACGTACCTTTTCAGCCGGTGAACCATAAGCGACACCAACACTGACATTGCTGCGGATATCTTTTGAAACCAGTGTCCAGTTCACTACGCGTTGCTCTAAAAAGTAGCTGTTTGGCACCAGTACATGAATCCCGTCAAACCGACGAATACGTACACAACGATTACCTATTTCTTCAATGCGACCTTGCTCGTTCTCAAGCTCAACGATGTCGCCAATACGAATTGGACTCTCGGTTAATAGAATAAAACCCGATATCAGGTTATTGAGCAAATTCTGCGCACCAAAACCCACACCAATGGCGAACGCGCCACCGAGTACTGCAAATATCGTAATCGGAATACCAGCTAACGGTAGAGCAAGTAAAACCAGTAACAAGTAGGCAATAAACTGAAATAGCCGACGAAAGGTAAATAGGGTGTTTTCCGACGCGCCGTTGCGCAGCAGGGCACGGTTCAGTAGTTGGCGACCTATAATGCGAACAACAATAACACCAACGATGATAATGGTCAGCGCAATGACCACTTGGCTAAAATGGATTTTTGTATCGCCGGAGGTATAAAGTGGTGTTTGCCATAGGGTAGTAAAGGCGGAGCTAAACTCCGCCCACAAACTTGATGCTTCTTCTTGCATATCAGGCTCGAATTAAACTTTAGCAGAAGCGCGTTGCTTCATCGCTTGATACCAACGGAATAAATTAGGACGGCTTTCATCAACGCGTAGATTCACGACTTTGCCAAAGTCGACTGAGCAGAACGCATTGATATCGGCGACGGTGAGCTGACCGCAGGCAATAAAATCTTTACCTTCGAGTTGATCGTTTAAAAAGTCAAAAAAGCGCTCGGCCTCTTTGATATTGTGCTCTCCCCATTCGCGGATGGGTTGCATGCGGTGCTTGAAATAGTCGGTCGTGTGCTGAAAGCCCATGCCAATTGGATAGAACAAGTAAAAATCGACCCAACGCGTCCATTGTTCAATAATGGCTTTGTCGTTGGCATTGTCGCCAAGTAGTTTAGGTGAGTCGGGATATTGGTTTTCGAAATAATGGCAAATTGCCGTGGTTTCGCAGATAAAGCTACCGTCATCGAGCTCAAGTACAGGGACTTTTTGCATGGGGTTTTTGGCTTTGAAAGAATCGCTGAGGTTTTCACCTTTTGACAAGTCAATTTCAATCCGTTCGACTTTATCTAGTAATCCCTTTTCTGCGAGAAACATGCGTACGCGACGCGGGTTAGGCGCCTTCGCCATTTCGTAGAGCTTCATTGATTAGACTCCATGTTGTTGTTTTTAGGTGGTCCAGTTACGCTTTAACTTATCAGCAAACGCAATAAAACGCTCGCGCATTGTTTGGCGTACTTTGATATCAATAGAAGAGAGTACGGAATAGCCGGAAATATGGATGTGCACTTTAGGCGCTTGTATTGGCGCCTCTAGATGATTATCGAGAGAGCTAATAATGTTAGCGACATTGCAGGTCACGCGGGCAAACTCGGGAACAAAAATTTTAATATCACCAACAAGGTCGAGTAGTTGAACATGAATTTCATCGCTCTCGAAGTGCGCATCAGTAAAGTCGATCTTGAGTGAACCCAGCACACTGTAGGCTTTAATTTTAGCCGGTACTTGCCATGCACCTTTCATGCTTTGCGACGACAGTATTGCGACAACCGAATGTTCGCTGCCAGCGAATATTTTGGTGGAGTGTGCGTCAAAACGTGCGGCTTTACTTTGCTCATACTTCGCATCAACTTGCAGGGGTAAGTCTTCTACTAAGTCGGCTAATTGCTGGTGAGCGATCGCATCAAATGCTTGGTCAAGCCGCGCCTCAAAAGCCTCTTGCGATAGTTCACCATGACTGTAATTCATAACCAGCTGGTCTATCACTTCTTCGCGAACTTTATCCAGGGGACGGTCTTCAAATTTTACAGCCATAACGGCTCCAAATGTTATTTAAATGTTTAATTGTTAAATTATGGATCGCTTAAAGCGCTTTTCAAAGCTTATTTTTACAAAATATCTACAATTTTTAACTAATAAATTAGAAAGAGCGGCTTGCGCCGCTCATTGCTTTATTGCAGTGAAGGTAACTTATTAAGTAGCGCAGGCGGCAATTTAGATACCAATGAACTGCGTAACGGATGCCAGAACACCGACACAAGTAGTAAGCCAGCACCCACGATTAAGCCCATCACCGCGCTACCTAAGTCGACCAAGCCAACGCTTGTCAGCACTTGACTGAAAATAAAAATAACGTAGGCCAATGCTGATACCATCAAGGCGCGACGATCGATAATCAGAGATACGACACTCAACACAACATAAACCACCAGTGTGGCGGCTGCTTGAGTAACGCCGATTTCAAAATCACTGCCAAGAATGACGTTAAACAAAGGATGAATCATCAGCGGCGCCGCCAGTAGATGAAGCCAAAATGCGACATCAGAACGGCGACTGGTGCGATCGACGTCCGAAGCATCCCAATACATGGCGATGCCAAAGGTGACTAAACCCCCTGTCATGATCACCAAGTCAATTAAGATACTGTCTAGCAACCAGGTGGTGCTTAGGAAAGACACGATGATACCAACCACCGTAGCGATCCCAGCCGCGAGCGTGATAGGAACACGGAACCGAAACCAATGCGCTGTTGCAACGGCACTGGCAGCAATAAATGCGACACCGCTAGCAAGGTCGGGTCTAACCGCCATGGCAAGTAATTGCATAATCACGCCACCGAAGGTACCGCCCAATGCCGTCACCAATAGCACGATCGATGGCAGCGCCATATGTCGACGGCGAGTGAAGTACTCGGACAACAACCAACTTGCCACAGCTACTAAACCGCCACCGATCAGCGGCGACATGGTATTACCAATCGTCCACAGACCTGCCAAAGCAATCACTGCGGCGATCACGACAAAAATGTCGTTAAAGCCGTGTACCAAAGGAATATACTCTTGGTCTTGATTTAGGACTCCACCGCGCTGTTGTTGAATAAAATCACGAAACGCGTTCGCCGTTTGTTTAGGCATGACACCTGCCTCGACGGCTGCGCGAATATCTTTGTCGCTGTACATTTCAACGCCCTCATTTTGACTTTGATTAAACAATAATCACGGTGGAGACGAAAAGCGAATCTGCTTTGTTACAAACTGTAAGCAGTGAAACAAATCAGGTTCGCGTAAGCTCCTTCACTTTCTGTTTAGAGAACCAAGGGTAGAGCACCGGTAATACTACAAGCGTCAGTAACGTGGCGGAAACCAGTCCACCGACGATGACCGTTGCCAAGGGACGCTGGATCTCAGCGCCTGCACCCGTGGCAAACAGCATGGGTATCAGCCCGAGCGCTGAGGTGATGGCTGTCATCAACACCGGACGTAAGCGAGACCATGCGCCATCAAATACTGCCTCAGTGACCTGATGACCGTCCGCGATGCGCTGGTTAATGCTCTCTACCAGAACCACACCATTTAGAACGGCGACACCAAAGAGTGTGATGAAACCGACCGCACTGGGCACCGAAAGATATTGACCGGAGATAAAGAGTGCAACAATACCGCCAATCACTGCTAACGGCACGTTTACTAAAATCAACATTGCTTGACCCAGGGTGCCGAAGGCAAAGTAGAGCAACAGTGCGATAAGGACAAGCGAAATAGGTACGACAATAGATAGCCGCTTTTGCGCTCGTTGTTGACTCTCAAACTGACCACCAATATCGACTGAATAGCCGGATGGTAAGTCAACGGTGTTGTCGATGGTCTGACGGATATCCGTTACGACACTGCCCATGTCACGACCTTGCACATTGGATTGAATGACGACACGTCGTTGAACATCATCTCGGCGTATTTGGGGTGGACCCGATTCGATCGCGACGTGGGCGACCTCGCCGAGCGTAACCCAAGCACCCGATGGCGTTAATAAACGTAATGAACGAATGGCTTCTGCGGTTGCTCGAAACTGTTTGGCAAGCCGCACATAAATGTCATAGCGCTCATTGCCGTGAATAATTTGGCCCGCTGACGCACCACCCAGTCCATTGTCGACGACATCTAGCACATCAGAGACATTTAATCCGTAACGTGAGAGTTGTTGTCGTTTAGGAGACACCACTAGCTGGGCTTCGCCCTTTATTTGCTCCATTGCTACAGCAACGGCGCCATCGACTTGTTTAACTGCTTCCTCAATCGCCTGACCTTTACGGGCAAGCACATCCAAATCGGGGCCAAATAACTTAATCGCGAGTTGCGATTTAACCCCCGACAGTAGCTCATCGACCCGCGTTGCAATCGGTTGTGAAAAGTTAAACAGTAGACCCGGGTGTGTATCGAGTTTAGCTTCCATTTTTTCCTGCAAGGCGTAACGGTCTGATGCCGTAGTCCATTCTGACTGGGGTTTAACACCGACATAGATCTCAATATTACTGATAGGCTCCGGATCGCCGCCGACCTCTGCGCGACCAATACGGCTCAGCGCATACGTGGTTTCTGGAAATGACATCAGTATTTTTTCGAGCTTAGGAGCAACCTCCAACGCCGTTTCGAGATTAGAAGAGGGGGCCAATGTCACGCGAATATTAATCGTGCCTTCTTCTAGCTCAGGCGCAAACTCGGTGCCCAGTTGCGGAACCAATAGCAGGGCAGCGACAAATAACGCACCGGCGATCGCAACCACCACTTTTTTACTTTTTAAGGTAATGGATAGCAGTCGCTTGTAGCCCCTATCTAGGGGTTTAAGTAACTTATTTTCTCGAGGCTTTATGCCGCGACTAAAGAAGTAACTAGCGAGCGCCGGGACGACCATGATGGCAACAAAAACTGCTGAGATAATTGCCAGAATGATACTGATCGCCATTGGCTCAAATAATTTTGCCTCGACACCCTGAAAGCTAAATAACGGCATGAAAACGACCAAAATGATCATGGCAGCAAAAAAGACGGGTCGTGCGACCTCATTCGCCGCCTCTTTCACTCGGAGTTTGATACCGTGATTATCAAGCTGAGCCGCTTGCGGGTCAGGATCGTGATACTCAGTCCGCTTTGCTGCCTGTTCATGGTGCTCAATATCGGGACGACTCAGATGTTTGAAAATGTTTTCAACCATCACTACCGAACCATCGACCAGCATACCAATAGCGACAGCAATCCCGCCTAATGACATGAGATTCGCAGACATACCGACAGCCGACATAACCATCAAGGCGATGGCGATCGACACTGGTATAGAGAGCAGCACTAAGAAAGTAGCGCGTAAGTTCAGTAAGAATAAGGCCAATACCGCGATGATGAACACAAATGCGATGAGGAGCGAATAGGCGACCGTCGACACGGCTTTTTGTATTAAATCGGCTTGATCATAATACGGCTCAAACGTGACGCCCTCGGGCAGTGCCTGCTGGATAAGCGGAATGCGCTTTTTAATGCCATCGATAGTCGCCTTGGTGTTCGAACCCATACGTTTGAGTACGATACCGGACACCACCTCACCTAACTGGTTGACCTGACCGTCAACTTTGCGCGACATTGATACCGCACCTTGGCGGATTTCACTCCCGACCTCGACAGTGGCTACTTGGCCGAGTGTCACCGAGACCCCGTCAACGGTTTTTAAGGGAATCTGACGGAGCTGTTGCAACCCTTTATCACCGTTCGCGAGCCAGCCCGTGCCACGGATAACTAACTGCTCCTGACCGCGAGGCATATACCAGCCCCCTACGTTACCGTTGTTCTTATTAACCGCATCCATAACGTCCTGTTGGGTCAGTTCATAAGACAATAACTTGGCGGGATTAAGGTTAACCTGATATTGCTTAACCTCGCCGCCAAAGGACAAGACTTCGGTGATCCCTTCAACCGGCATGAGTAGCAGTTTAACCACATAGTCGTTAAGACTGCGTAGCTCCATGCTAGTCACGCCAGAATCAGGGTCGGCGACTAATAAGTACTGGTAGACCTGACCCAGACCGGAGGAGTTAGGACCCATTTCGGGTGTGCCGACACCCTCGGGAATCAACTCTTTTGCCGCTTGCAGTCGCTCAAATACCAGTTGTCGAGCAAAGTAAATATCCACGCTCTCGTCAAACACCACGGTAATACCGGACAAGCCGGTCTTAGAGATGGAGCGGACTTCCTCAACATCGGGAAGGGCATACATGACAGACTCGATCGGATAAGTAATTAATTGCTCAACTTCGGTCGCTGCTAACCCGGGCGCCTCGGTATTCACCGTAACCTGAACATTGGTCACATCGGGAAAGGCGTCCAAATTAAGCTTAGGGATCACAAAAAAGGACGCGATGCTGATGCCGAATAAGGCCAATACCAATAATAGGCGATTGGCGACAGCAAATTGGATAATGCGCTGAAACATACAACCTCCTATTAATGGTTATGCGGGTCAAAGCCGCCCTTAGCAATTTGTGAACGGACGAAAAAAGCCCCCTGACTGACGTATCGTGTGCCTTCCGATACCCCGTCAATAATCTTCCACGGACCTTTTTCATCAATTAGTTCGACTTCTTGGGGTTCGAACTGACCGGGAGCACGTTCAATGAAGATTTGCCAGTCGCCATCTGGAGCACGCATCAGTGCTGAGTCCTGAACCGCTAATACCGGTTGCTCCGACTCAACGGTGAAGTAGACATCAGCAAAAAGTCCAGGATGAAGGCGGTCTTGCTTATTATCGACTGCCAGTCGGATAGTGCGTGTGCGGGTTTTATGGTCGATGGTATGCCCCTCCTGAATGACTTTTGCAGGGTAGTCGACTCCATCGACTGTCACCATCACTTGATCACCAAACTTAACGTTAAGATCGGTGGTACCGGGTAGTCGTGCGTTCACCCACAAACTTGCTTCTTGCAGCACATCAACGAGCTCGGTACCTGCACTCACTTGTTGACCTTGCTTAAAGTTATCGCTAACCACAATGCCGTTAATATCAGACGTCAGTTGATATTCTCCAAGTGGATAATCGGGCTTGGTTAAACGCTCAATTTCGTTAAGTAGCATACCAAACGCTTTGAGTTTAGCGCGCGCTGAGGTAAACGTATTTTGTGCTTCGACGAAGCGTTTTTCACCGACTGTCGATTCACCCAGCGACTGCACCCGTTGCCACTCGTTTAGCGCAACTAAATAACTGCTTTGTGCGTCCGCCATACGCGCACTAAATAGCGTAGCCAGCGGTTCACCTTGTTCGACGTGATCGCCGATACTGACAAAGCGTCTTAAAATGGTGGAATCAATTCGAGGACTGACAACGTAGCTATTGAAATCGTTCGCCACTACCTCGCCGGGCGCATACACGGGGTACTCGATCACGCGAGCGCTGAGTTTGCCAGTGGCAATGTCGGCCATATCACGTTGCTGCTCAGAAAGTGTGATGCCAGCGGGCTCTTGGTGTGTTTCATGGTCTTCTTGATGTTGCTCCTGCGCCTGAGTTGAAACGCTCAGCACCATTGCTATGACTGCATGTAAAGGTTTTACTGACATGATTTATTCTCCAATCGCGTTACTTGTGTGCTGACTGAGCGGGCTTAACTTCAGAGCTTTGCTGAGTTCACCCGAGCGATATAACCATTCGATAGCCGCCAAACGGTATTGCGTTTGTAACGCGATACCTGCGTATTGACTGTCGAGTTGTTGGCGCATTGCGGTGAGGTAATCGGTGGTTGATAAGTCGCCTTCGACCCAGGACTGCTCTATCACTTGGGACGAAGCGCTCTGTCGGTCTTGAAAGCGTTGTTGCCAGCTGTGCCATTGGCTTTTGATAAAGCGATAGTTGTTAAGCGAGGATTTGAGCGCCGCTTGCCACTGATGCTTCAACGCCATGAGTCGCTTCTCTTCCGCCAGTGCTTCGCTACTCGCCGCATGCACTGCGTCGTTGTAGCTGTTACGGATCTGCAAAGGCATACTGAAAGATAAACCAACGACGGTTTCGTGGTCGGTCTCGCCCGCTTCAATACCCAACGTCGGGTTGGCCGTCGTTAGTGAGCGCTTCCAGTCGACATCGGCACGTTTAAGCTGCCATTGCAGATAAGCGGCCTTTAACTGCGGATGCTGTTGCCAGCGAACCGTTAAACTGGGTGTAATATCAAATACGCCATCCTCAATGGTGAGTTGATTGAAATCAGAGGTGGTCAGTAAGGCGTTTAAATCCGCTTCAGCAGACTGCAACGTTTGGTATGTTGCAGCGGTTTGCTGTAATTGACGACTTAACGCCAAAATGGTCAGTTGTTCATCCACGGCCCCAAGTCACCTGCTCGACGACGCTCAGAGACGATGTCGATAGCTTGCTGAACCACGTCCTCCTGCTGTTTCGCCAAGCTGTATCGCCTTTGGGCATCAAACCAGCGCACATAAGCATCGAGTAGCTCTTTAGCGTGCTGGGTCGCCGTTTGACGATAGAGGCTTTGTGCTAACGCTGTCATGGCATCGGCTTGGCTGGCGCGAGCTTCATTACCGGTACTCCAGTCGAGCGTTTGACTCACACCCACCGCGTAGTTATTGACGTCTCCCTCGCGCTCTAAGCGAGAAGACAAGGTTGGATTATATAGCGGTTGATTGAGCTGGCGGCCTTGCTGGATCAGTGCTTGAGCTTGTTGCTCGGCCGCCTGAACACTTGGATGTTGCTGTATTGCTTGTTGCCATAGGTCAGGCAATTGCTGTGCGCTGGCGAAGCTTGAACTCAACGCCATACTAATTGCAGCAAACAAGCGTTTGCTGCGTTTCGAAAACGAACGCATAGGTAGACTCCTCAGTCATGTTACTGCGTAAAACAAATTAAGTGCTGCGAAAGCAGCGTGTTAAGCAGTTATGAGGAGATGGGAGGCCGGAATAATGGCGCTGAAGAGGGATTTGTATAAGCCTGGGCATAGCCCGGACGGATCGTCGCGACACGCGGCAAAGTCAATGTCCGCTCCGCTTTTATGGCATAGAGGTGAAATGAGCCATGACAATGGCAACAGTGGTGACAATCAAAACTAATTTGACCACTACTCGGGAGATTGCTTTTATCGATATGGGATTCGTCGTGTTCGAAATTGAGGTGTTGCTCGAACGCAGATTGATGGGTTTGATGCACGTCAGCGACCGCCTGACTGATTTGAGTCAGAACGGCAAACAGTACAAAAATTAAAAATCCCAGTCTACGCATTACTTCTCGCGGTTGATACGAACCCTGTAAAGCTACATTAAACGCTAATTCGCTTCAAGTTTGGCTGTAGCATTTGAAATTCTCATATAAAGAATGTATTTTTAAATAAATTCCTGTATTGAGAATATAATGAATATTGAATCGTTGAAAATCTTTTGCTGTGTGGCTGATGAGTTAAGTATCACTCGCGCTGCAGAGAGACTGGGTCGAGCGCCTTCAAATGTTACTACTCGAATTCAGCAGATTGAGTCTGAGGTCGCCACTGACCTGTTTGTACGTATTAATAAGCGGTTATCGTTGTCTCATGCCGGCGAGCAATTTTTAGAATATGCGAAACGCCTTATCGCGCTAGAAGAGGAGGCTAAACAGGTCGTTTTGGGGGAACAAAGCGGTGGTAGTGTGCGAATGGGAAGTATGGAAAGTACAGCTGCAAGTCGTTTACCACAGCTGCTAGCGGACTTTACTAAGAGATTCTCGCAGGTTCATGTAAGTTTAAAGACAGCCCCCTCAAGCAGGCTTATTGATGAGGTGCAAAAAGGGTTAATTGACTGTGCTTTTGTGGCTTTGCATGCAGAGCAAATAGCGCACGATGAGCTCGATGATCGGACACTCAATTCGCTACCTGTTTGGCAAGAAGACTTAGTTCTTCTACTACCACCCAACGAAGCGGGTGTGAAAGATATAACTCAATTAGAAACTCGCACTCTTGCCGCTTTTGCTTCGGGATGTACTTATCGCAAGATAGCTGAGACGGTTTTGGATATTGATGCGAGTTCCGAGTGGTGTGTCCAGGAGTTAAATTCTTATCACGCCATGATTGCATGCGTTGCAGCGGGGCACTGTGTCACTTTGTTACCTAGAAGCGTCTTAGAGTTGAGTCCTGCTGCTAAGACGTTAGCCTCGTTAAATTGTCAAACCATTGATACTTATCTCGTATGGCGACAAGGCCACCTGACTCCCGCACTTTCACGTCTGATCGATGTCGTTAAGGACACGCTGTAATGGAATCGGTGGACCGTAATAATCAAGATCGCGGCATCAGAACGGCGCTAGAAGCGGCGTTAATTCTTACTATTGGAATGGGTTTTGGGCGATTTGCCTACACAGCAATTTTGCCTCACATGGTCGAAGAAGGCGTGTTGAGTGTTTGGGCGGGTAGCTTGGCAGCTACACTCAATTACTGTGGCTATTTGGTCGGGTCACTACTGTCTATATATATTAAACCTCACAACGCTCATCGTATGTGTCTTTGTGCTGTCATCGGCACGGCTGTATTTATGGCATTATTAGCAATGCCACTGCCCGCAGTAGCGATTATTGCGGTGCGCTTTATTGCTGGCGTGTTTAGTGCTTTTTCTATGGTGGCAGCCTCGCTTTGGCTACTTGAACACCGCGGCCACTCGCACCATGCACCTTTATTATTTGCGGGGGTGGGTTTTGGCATCGTCGTCTCTGCAGAACTGATCGTGTTAGCGGATTGGTTGCTGTTAACCAGTTTTGAAATGTGGCTAGCACTGGCATTATTGACCGTAGCTCTCGGTATCATGGTGCTCAGAGGACTATTTGATAGCAATCCCAAAGCAAGCCCAAACTACCAAACGGAAAGTAAAAGGCAAGCGCCCAATATCGGTACCGGTGCACTTATTTTTTGCTACGGACTGGCTGGCTTAGGATACATAATCACCGCAACCTATTTACCGTTTTTAGTCCATCAAGTGTTACCCGAGGTTGATTCGTCACATATCTGGGCGGTATTCGGATTAGGTGCCATGCCCTCGTGCTTTATTTGGCACAAAATTCATCAACGTCTAGGTTCCCAGCTTGCCTTACAAACTAACCTAGGCGTACAGGCGTTAGGTGTAGTGCTACCGACGATGGGTTCGTCCTCTAGCTTTTATCTTTTAAGTGCCATTTTGGTCGGCTCCACCTTCATGGGAACCGTAACAATTGCAATGTCAGCCGCACAAAAAATAAAGTACAGAGTAAAGTTTAATATGCTGGCAGTCATGACGCTTTCTTATGGAGTGGGGCAAATTATAGGTCCTCTCTTGGCAGAGGCGCTTAGAGCTTATAGTGAAACATTCAACAGCTCTTTGATAGCTGCCGCCATTGGCTTGGTACTAGCGGGAGCGATAACTGCTAAACCCTCTAAACAATTGACAAACTGAGGTTTTAAGAGATCGACAGCCCTTCTAGAATTCGGCTCCATGGTACGAATAATTGTTGGTAGTCGGTCTGTAGAAATAAAAAAGCCCCGCACAAAGTGCAGGGCCTTCAGAATGTCACCGAACAACTTCGAGCGTGAATATTTTAGGCAGGTAGAAGTGTAAATATCCCATTTATAACACAGTCATCTGATAGAATATTTATGCCGCAGTTCGGTAATCAAACGGTGTCATATCATTGAGTGAGTCGTGCGGTCTTTCGTGGTTTATGGTGCAAGGGAATACGGGCTACAGGCACTTTCAAATCAAAGCGAACAGCCAGCGTACGTGGATGTTCCTCAATCGCTCTTGTCATTGTGTCATGTAGATCAAATAAGAGTTCCTGAATATAAGGCAAATGCTGAGGCCAAAGCGGAAGCCCTCTGTACGAACTGTCGGAGTAGAGTGTTTGGTTGTGGTTCATTGGATTACGTATTGGCAAATTCATAATTAGAGCCATGATCGTTGACTACTAATAACTGATCTGATTCCGTAATCGTTAACCATGAGTCAGACGTTAAGCTGTCGGGCTCACCAATCCGTTGGTTGACTGAAAAGCAAGATAAACGCGACCACCAAAAAGATATTGGTAAGTTAAGACGGTTAGACGTTTACTTTAGAGGTCTCTATCTAGACCAAATCAATCGAAGTCTGATTGACGAGGTAAAGTTTGATATTCGGAGTGAAGCGTCTGCCTCAACGGCTAACCGTTACCATGTTATGCACATTTGGCTACCGAGCACTTGAAACGAGTGGCTTGTAACGTTGATGGCTCGATTGGTACAAATCTGGTACACCATCAGAAACTAAAAAGCCCCGCACAAAGTGCAGGGCCTTTAGAATAGTGGTGCCGGAGGCGGAATCGATAAGATCTAATAACTTATTGTTTTATAGTGGATAAAAAATATTAAGATTCAAGCGTGTTACTTACCTTGTTACTAAAACTTCAGCTTTAGTTTTTTGATTGAAAGCTTTTTCACAAATGAATCTTTTAACTTTTTGGCTATGCCCAATACTCGCTTAACACGTTGAACATAGCTATAGTGGTCTGCAACTTGTGAACGTGTAGTGGCAAATAAATTCGGGTAAGCGGATTAAATGGTTGATCTTACCTTTGCATGAGAGTGAGACAGACCGGCATCTCATCGGATTATCTGGTTGATGCTTCACCTACTGCTGGTG